>DAOWFV010000028.1 GCA_030637805.1 Acidobacteriota bacterium
AACGATCGACGCCGACTATCAAAAGGGACTGTTGGACCGCTTCCTGCGCTACGTGAAGGTGGATACCCGGTCGGACGAAGGCTCCGAGACGAGCCCGTCCACGGAGAAGCAGAAGGACCTTTCGCGGATGTTGGTGGAGGAGCTCCAGGCTCTCGGCTGCGCTGACGCCGAGATGAACGAGTGGGGCTACGTCTTCGCCACGATCCCGGAAAACCTCCCCGACGACCATCCGGCCGCCGGAAAGGTGCCTGCCATCGGGCTCATCGCCCACGTCGACACCTACTTCGGGACCTCCGGCAAAGACGTCAAACCGCAGATCATCGAGTCGTACGAAGGCAGCGACATCACGCTCGGCCCGGAGCAGGTGCTGAAGACCGCCGACAACCCGAACCTCTCAAAATGCGTCGGCCACACCATCATCCACACCGATGGGACCACCCTGCTCGGAGCGGATGACAAGGCGGGCGTGGCCGAGATCATGACCGCGATCGCCTGGCTCGGGGACCACCCCGAGTATCTGCACGGGCCGATCCGCATCGGCTTCACGACTGACGAGGAGGTTGGGCGCGGAACAGAACATTTCGACGTGGAGGCATTCGGCGCGGACTACGCCTACACCCTCGACGGGTCGGACCTCGGCGAAATCGAGGACGAGACCTTCTGTGCAGACACCGCAAACGTCACCATCGTCGGCCACGACGTCCACCCCGGCTACGCAAAGGACAAGCTGGTCAACGCCCTCCGGGTTGCGGCCGCGATCATCGAAGGCATCGACTCCGATTTCCTCCCCGAGACCACCGAGGAACGCGAACCCTACCTGCACCCCTATATCGCTTCGGGCGACGTCTCGAAGGTCGAGCTCAAGGTCCTGGTCCGCGCCTTCTCGGTGGAGAAGCTCGAGGAGCGCGAGAACCACTTGAACGATGTGGTTGCGAAGGTTGGCGAGCGCTTCCCCAAGGCAAAGATCTCGATCGGCATCGAGGAGTCCTACCGTAATATGGCCTACAAGATCCGCGAGGATTCCAAGGTGCTCGACTATGCCCTCGAAGCCGTGGAGCGCATCGGTGTCAAGCCCATTAGGCAGGCGATCCGCGGCGGCACCGACGGTGCCCGTCTCTCGTACATGAAGTTGCTCACACCCAACGTCTGGGCCGGAGGCCAGAACTTCCACTCGGTCCGGGAGTGGGTCTCACTGGAGTGGATGAGCAGGGCGGTGGACGCTACGCTGGAGATTCTCACCGTCTGGGTGGAGCGATCCACCTAACCCAGCAGCTGGCGCCCGGGCAGAAGGAAACAGGTCACAGGTCATAGGTCACAGGTCGCACCGAGATTGTCGATTGGAACCCTGCGATGTCAAGCGTTTTCTATTCTTTTCTAGACCTTTCGTTCGCGACCACCGCGCTTGCAACAACCTGAAGGCTGAGACCTGAGACCTGAAGCCTGAAGCCTGTGAGACCTGAGACCTGCACCCTGGCCCGAACGGCGCGCTACAATCTCTGCCCATGAGCGCGACTCAGGTCCCTGTCGTCGCCCGGGTCGAGTGCCGCTCGGAGGGTCGGGCCGACGAGCACCCCGTCGCAGTCATCATCGGTGGTAAGCGACTCGAAATCGTCGATGTGATCGATCGCGCGATGGTCACCACCGTCGAGGCCGGAGAGCCGGTGCGCCACCGGCTCTGGGTTGAGCTTGAAAACGGCGAGCGCTACGAGCTCGTACGCATCCTCCCCGGGGGGCGCTGGGGGGTCTACCGGGTAGATGGATAACTTCGACAGCGAGTACAGCGCCACACCCGATCTCTTCGGCGCCGAGCCCGAGCGCTCGCTGGTGCGGTTCGCGGACCGGCTCGACCCCTCCCGCACCGTGCTCGACGTCGGCTGCGGCCAGGGCCGCAACAGCCTCTACCTGGCGCGCCGCGGCCTCACCGTGGACGCTCTCGATCCCTCGCAGGTCGCGGTCGAGCAGGTCGGCCGAGCGGCTGATGCACACGATCTTCCGATCCGCACTATCCAGGGCACCTTTCAGGACCTCGGAGACACCGGTCGCGATTACTCGGGCATTCTCGTGTTCGGTCTGATCCCGGTGCTCACCCGCCCGCAGATCGGCGAGCTGGTGCGGGCCGTCGACACCCACCTCGGGCGGGGCGGGCACCTGTGGATCACCGCCTTCGGCACCTGGGATCCGGACTACCCCCTCCGCGCCGCCGACTGGGTCGAGGAGGACCGCAACTCGTTCCGTTCTCCCGACGGCCGGTTGCGCACCTACCTCGAATCGGGCGAGCTCGTGGCGCTTTTTCCGGGCCTCGAGACGATCCACTCCTGGGAGGGTCTCGGCCCCGAGCACCGGCACGGCAACGGGCCGGTGGAGCGCCACGGAATGGCGGAGGCGGTTCTCAGGCGAGGTTAAGGGGTCAAGAAGTTAAGGGGTTAAGAATTCTCAATTCTCAATTCTCAATTCTCAATTTTGAGTTCCCGGCGCTCTAACCCGCATATCTCACCGGGTTTCGTGACGAGGGCGGCGAAGCGCAAGTATCCGCCGGGATTGTCGCGAATCGGGCGACGCAGTCGTAGTAGCGCTACGTCGAGGAGCACGATTTGCGACAAGCACGGCGGGACGCCGCGATTCGCCGTCCGCAGTAGACACCCGGTGAGAAGTGCGGGTTAACCCGCCTTCTCCGGGTCCGAAACTCCGAGAACCCGCCGGTAGCGTTCGCGATAAATCCCCGTCAATGTCAGAAACGCGGTCATCGCCAACGGACCGAGGAGCAGGCCGACCGCTCCAAATGCCATCGCCCCACCGATCAGGGATAGGAACACCAACAATGTGTGCATCTGGGCGCGCCGCCCCACCAACAGCGGTTTGAGCCA
>DAOWFV010000037.1 GCA_030637805.1 Acidobacteriota bacterium
CCGCGTGACCGGCGGCGGGCGGTGCTGCTGCACGAGCTGGTCCACGTCGTCCGGTTCGACTGGGCAATGCGCATGACGGCGCGCCTCGCCCGCGCTGCCTACTGGTTCAACCCGCTCGCATGGTGGGCGGTGCGACGCCTCGACCTCGAGCAGGAGCTGGCCTGCGACGAGGAGGTGCTCGCGCACGGAACTCGGGCGAGCAACTACGCGTGCCACCTCCTCGGTATCGCACGCGGCGCCCTGCTGAGCCCGGCGCCCGCTATCCCCGGGCTGGAAATGGCAAGAAGAACTCATCTGGAGGAACGCATCATGACTATTCTGAAGAAGACCACTCACCGCAGGGTCCGCCTGGCGGTGCTACTGCCTGCCGCAATTCTGGTGGCCGCGTTGGTCCCCGCCATCGCAGCGGTGAACCTCTCCGACGCTCCCGCGCGTCCGGCCAGCCCGGAGCTCAAGGAGATCATCGACGAAATGAACCGGATCGAGGTGCGGTTGGAACCTCACCTCGAGCGTATCGAGGCCCTCGAGATCGAGCTCGATCCCAAGATCGAGATGATCCAGGACATCACGATCGAGATCGACCACGAGGCCATCGAGGAGATCGAGGCCAGGATGCAGCCCTTCATCGAGCGCATGGAAGAGATCGAGATCGACATGGCGCCCTTCGAGGTGCAGATGGAGGAGTTCGAAGCGCAGTTGGAGAGTTTCAAGATCCACGTCGAGGACGGCACCTTGGAAGAGGTTCAGCGCCAAATCCACGAGCAGTTGGAAGAGCAGATGAAGGCTATCGAGGGGATCCACATCGACATGGCGCCCTTCCACGAACAGATGGAGGCCATCCACGCCGAAATGGAGCCGCTCTATCGGGAACTCGAGGCGATCCACATCGACATGGAGCCCATCCACGAGCAACTCGAGAGCCTGCACATCGATATGGAACCCTTCCACGAGCAGATGGAAGCCATCCACAAGGAGATGGAGCCGTTCCACGAGGAGATGGAGCGCCTGGGCGACCGTCTCGAGCGGGCGATCAGCGGGGAGGTCGAGGCCGTTCTTCGCGAGCACCTCGGCGCGGTCACTGCGCCGGGAGCACCGATCGACGAGGCTGCAGCACGCATCGCCGATGATGCCCACATGCACGTGGACGATAACCGGGTGCGCGTGGACGCCTCCGCTCGGGAGGTTCGTGAGATCCTCTCCGATCTTCTCGGACCGCATCGGGTAGGAGCTTCGGATGCTTTCGACGCCGCGGTGGATGCCGCCGCCGAGGCGCTCTCACCGCTGGAGATCAAGATCGACTGACGGCAACGACGACCTCGGCCTCGGAACCCTGGTACATGCCTGTCCGGTTTGGTCAGGTTGCGCCTCCTCGGGCTCCGGACTTTGTGGTGGCGGGCGCTGAAGTGAAGCACCCGCCTACACCCGATCCAACCCACCGAGGAGGTGGCGGGCCCTGAAGGACCCGCCTACAACCGGGTGCCGACAATCCGTAGGCGGGTCCTTCTGTTACCGATCTCCTGAGGTCGTACACTTCAGGGCCCGCCAAAATCGGTATCAGAACCTGCCGGCTGATCGGCCGACCTAAATGAAAAAGATTGGCAGGTCCTGGTATCCTCCGGCCATGATGCAACCAGCTGTTCGCAATCGTCTGATCATCGGCGCGGCCATCGTGCTGGCCGGCGGATTCATGGCTTACCAGATGTTCTACAGCATGACCCCGCCGCGCCATGCCGATCACGACCACGCCATCGCCTCGCTCGACGCCGGCGGCTTCCTGTGGCTCGAACCCTCCGACGGGAAACGCCGCAACCTGGTTGGCCAGCCCGGCAAGGTGCTCGTGCTGCACTGGTTCGATCCGGAGTCCGGCGACTTCACCGAGCAGATGCAGGCGGCGGACTTTGCGGCGACGGTCGCCGATGACCCGATGGTCGATGTGCTCTTCGTCGCCCAGGCCGACTCCTGGGAAGGGCTCGAGGCGTGGGCCGAGGCCGCCGCCGTACCCATGGGTCTGCTGTACCTCGACGAGGAGGCCCGCACAGGCGAGCTTTTTGGCGTACGCCGGCTTCCAGAGACCCTCGTCTACGACCCGAGCGGCCTGCTGGCCTTTCAGGCGAAGGGCTCGATGAACTGGACCAACCCCAAGCTCCGGGCCCAGATCGAGACCGCCAAGGCAGGTGTCGAGGAGATCCACTGACCCGCAACCTCAGACCCCCCAATAGACCCTCGTGAGGGCTTGGGCGAGGTAGAATACTCGCAGTTTCCTCAAGACCGCGAGATCGTGTCGGCTGCGGCCGATCTTTCACATATCTCTGGAAGGGAGATTGTCATGAGTTCCTCGTTCGATGACATGGTGGTGAGCGCTTATCAGGGGAAGACGGCCCAGGAGCTCCTGCAAGCGCCTCCTGATGCGCTCAAGGGAGTCTCTGCCGGTGACGCCGAGCACCTCCGCAACGCGTTCGGAATCGAGACGGTGGGCGATCTGGCCTCGAGCCCGTACTTCGCGCACGCACAGGCGGTTTTGGGAGCGACCGGCACACCCCCGTTCGACCCGGGCCCGTCACCGGAGTGGGCCTCGTTCTTCGCCAACGCACCGGTTCAGCATTATCTGACCCACCCCACCGGGCGGTTCCGGATTGACTTCGGTCCGGTCTACTACCGCGGCCGGCTGGACGGCACAGCGCGAGTCATTGTCGTGGGCCAGGACCCTTCGGTCAACGAGATCCTCGGCCACCGCGTCTTCGTGGGCCGGTCCGGCCAGCGATTACAGGGCTTCCTGCGCAAGCTGGGGCTCGACCGCTCGTACATTATTCTCAATACCTACCTCTTCAGCGTATTCGGTCAGTTCGACACCGAGCTGAAGGGGATCGCCGACGAGTCTGAGGTGCTCTCATTTCGCAATGCCTTCCTGGACCGGCTGAAGAAGGACAACCCGGTGCAGGCGGTCATCGGGGTCGGCCGCGGCGGCCAGCACGGTGTCGAAACGTGGCCGGGCCAGGTCGGCCTGACCTCGGTCGAGATCACCCACCCGGCGGCCCACGACGAAGCCGCTCTGCTGGCGAGCTGGAGCGCTGCCCTGAACGTCCTCCGCCCGATCGTCGAGGCCGACGATGGTATGACCCAGGACCCCAATCCCTACGGCACGACCTTCACCGACGACGACCACGAGCCCATCCCGCGCCACGATCTCCCGTTCGGAATTCCCGACTGGCACGGTGTCGGCAGCCACGCCAAACGGGATGGGTCAAAGAAAATCGTCTGGACCGCCCCGTGAAATCTCAGCGCCGCAGCAGACGGCGCTGGCGAAGCGTCGCTCCGGTGAAGCCGGCGACCTCGACTGCGAACCACTCCGCCGGAAGCTCGACATCGACCGGCTGATCGGCCGCCTCTGACGAGGAGGGCCGCTCGTCGACAATGATGTCGATGCGGTCGAGGTTCCTGGGGACGATGTGCAGGCTCGTGAGATCCGTCACCTCCACCTCGAGACCGGTGACGCTCTCCGAGGCGAGCAGCCGTCCGCAGAAGTCGAGCAGATCGACATTGTCGCCGGTCAGGTCGTCGTAGGTGAGGTCGTAACGGAGGTGTCCGGGGACGCCGAGATCCTCGATCACGACACCTTCGGCGCTACCGGTTCGCAGCGCCCGCCTCACCGCAATCGTGTAACCGATCCCGTGGGGCAGTGGTCTGTGCTCATAACGGGTTCCAGCGAGGGCGCGGGAGACATGGTTGGGGTACCAGACGTTGGCGCCGCCGGCGCCGGTCGCCTCCGCTGCCGAGATCAGGGTACCGAGGCGGTTGTCGACGAACCCTGCGGCGAAGAGATCGCCGGCCGAGTAGGTGTTGGCATCGACGACGGCGACCACCGGCCCGCCGTACCTCTGGCCGATGTTGTTGCACAGCCTCGGAGGAGTCAGCGGCACCGCTCTGGAGTACGGCTCGCCGCTGATGACGGCAGTCGTGAGGCTGCGGCGCCACGGCTCGAGATGAACCTCGTTCTGGGGGGCGTCAGCCATCGCCCGGGTGAGGTCGGTGGCGAGCAGCGAGAACTTGGTCGGGGCGACGGGGTGGGGGGTAAAGAGCTGGAGAAGCCGCTCGGCGGCCCAGATCAACCCACCCGGGTTGCCGCGAAGATCGATGATCAGGCCTTCATCAGGCAGCACCTCGAGAAGGCTGATGACCTCCTGCAGGAAGCCCTCGTCGTCGATCAGATCGAAGCTCCACAGGCGGAGGTAGCCGTAGCTGCCCGCCGGCGTGTTGATCAGCTTGGCTGCGACGTTGTCCTGGAAGTGGCCGGAAATCCAATGGTCCGCCTCCGGTTTTCGTCGGCGGTCAATCGCGGCGGTGGCGCCCTTCTTGCCCTGATACCACACGTCGGGGGCGAAGAGCAGCTGCTTCGCGCGCCGCACCGCCTCTGCGGCCGGATCGGCCGCGAAGGCCCCCCGCCCTCCAGGTTCAGCGTCGGCGGCGCCCCCGCTTTCGGAAACCTCGACAATACGCCACTCGAACCGGATATCTGCCTCGGCGCCTGACGGGGTCCTGAAGCGGATGTCGACCCAGTACTCGTCGGGTGGCGGCCCGTACTGCAGCGCACGGAAGGTGAGCGAATCCAGGGCACGGGCACGCCGCGCGTCGGGCCGGCCACCGGTCTCTCGATCGGCGTGGCGGTCGACCGCCCGGTCCATCGGAACACCGTTCCAGAAGAGCAGCTCGACCCCCTTCTCGAACGCCGTGCCGGCGAACGCAGGGTCGCCCTCGGCCAGGTTCGAGACGGTGAATCGGAGACCGTCGCCATTGCCGAATTCTTCGACCATGAACGGGAGCACCGCGATTCTGCCCTGGAGTGTCTGCGGTCCCACGTAGCGGGTATGGGCATCGCGCATATCCGTGAGGATGCTGCCCAGCTCCTCGTGAAACGCCGGTTCCGACAGATCGGGGACGCGTTGACGCAGCAGGCGGAGTCGCTGTACCGGGTCTTTTCCGTACATCGCCCGCTTGAGGGGAAGGTGGACGTACAGTCCTTCGATGAGACGAATGAAGGTGTCGACCACGTCGTAGCGCTCGCCGTCGGTAAGAACCCTCGGCGTCGGACCGGGGGGGAGGGCGTCCAGCAGACGTTCACCCCGCTGAGCGCGGAGAATGATGGAGTCCTTGCTCATGCCTCGCTCCTCAGTCTAGCCCGGGCTAGGTGTAGAACCGCGAGATGCCGTCGAGCAGCCCTTCGTGAAACCCCCTCCCGCGGAGTGACGCCCGCCAGGTACGGTCGTGCCGCAGCGATGGCGCCTTGGGGATGACCACCGAGGCGGCGTCTGGGGGTGGACCTGCCCTGACCCCGCCGGGCCCCGGCATGTCGAGGTCGAGGACCAGCGGGTCGGCCTCCGTGGCCTGCCCCGGCGCCAGCGTGCGCACCGCGGCCGCGGCGGCCAGGCCATCGTCCATCGCGCCAGCCGGGTCTTTTCGAACCGTCTCGAGATTTTCGAGCACCCGGGACCAGTACCACCGACGCTGTGGATCGGCGGGATCGACCAGGGGGATGCGCCGGCGATGCGAGCCGATTCCCACCGATGTGGTGCGGGTCACCCCGCATCCATCCATCAGCGCCTTTGTTCCAAACCGGGGCTGGCCGTCCACGATGACGAGAACGACATCCTCCTCGCGTGCGGCGACGAGGTTGTCCCACGGATCCGGCACGCGCACCGCAATCACGGCGACATCGCCCAGGGCCCCGGTTGTCAGACGGCCGGTCTGGACATTCCAGCAGCGCGCGAGGGCGTCGCCAGGCAACGAGGTCACCATTTCGGCGAGCTCGAACGAGGTCAGTCCGAGCCCGGCGTGGTCGGACCAGAGCCGGGCGACCTTTAGCTCACCGAGGAGATTCTTGGTGCCCGACGGTCCCCAATCCGTGCCGATGCACGTGGTGACGTTGTGTTGGCGAGCTGCGGCGACGTCGGTCGTCGTCCCATAGAGCCACAGATTCGAAAAAACTGACCACACCACCGTACCCGGCCCCGGATCGCCGCTGAGGCGGGCCCGCTCGTCCCACCGCCGGAAGCCGTCCGCGCCAATCGCATTGAGGTGGATGGCAATCAGCTTCTGGCGCAGGCAGTTGGTGGTGGCGAGGTCTTCGAACTCGCGGGTGACGACGCTGTCGGGCCGCCCCTCGGCACAGTGGTAGATAAACCCCTCCCCGTCCGCGAGGTGATCGGCGCGGTTGGCGAGCTCGTCATCGTCCAGGGTCAGCGTCGATGTCCGGAGGAGGTTGCGGTTGCCGGTGCCGACGTCCTCGTCATCGACCGACCGGATGAGCTGATTGACCGGGTTGCGGTTGCGCGACGGCCAGCCCTGGATAGCTGTCGTGCCACCGGCGAGAGCCCGCACCTGGGCGTAGACCAAGAGTGCTTCCGGGGCACCTTTGGAGATGAGGTACGACGGCCAGGTGATGTCGTGCTTGTAGGTTGGCTCGTCGGTCCAGTCGTTGTGATGCCGGAAGGGCGTGACCTGGCTGGGCTCGGTCCACAACGGGAGCGTGGCGTAGCCGATGTGAGAGTGGAGATCGATCAGACCTGGGTAAATGAATGCGCCGCCGACGTCCACCTCCACCGCATCGCCGAATCCCGGAGGCGCGGGCTCACCTTCCGCCGTGACCCCACCGACGCGTCCGTTGTCGTCGAGGTAGACTCTTCCCGCGAAAAAGGCTTGCGGGTCTGCAGGATCCAAGGGCGCAACGGTGCCGTGAACGACCAGCGACATTTTCCCTCCTTGAGGTCACCCTTTCAGTGGAACCGAACCAGTCTCGGTCTGAGGTGCCAGGCCCGGCATTCTGGCGTGTTTGGGCAGGAGGTCCGGGAGAGCGTTTGCTTCACCATGGCCCTCACCCGCCCTCGGCCTACTCGTCCTCTCGAAACAGGTTCGCGCCACGAGCGAACCCGTTGTAGAAGTGGGAGAGGCCGCCCTCGACAAACACTCTCACCCGACGTGGCACAGCTCGGTTCTTTCTTCTAAAGAACCGTACCACAAATCGCCGGGTGGCCGGCGATTTGCGGCCAGCAGGAGACATCCGGTGAGCAGACACCCGGTAGAAACGCAGGCGAGAGCCCTCGAACGGTGCTAGACTTTTCTCAGGCAAAGGGAAGGCAAACATGAAATCGACGTCAGGCCGCGTCCGCAGGCCGGCGCCACTGGTGCTCGCGGCAGCCGTCCTTTCGGTGGGCGTCTGCGGTCTTCTGCCCGAAGCTCACGCCCAAAGACCACCGACGCCAAACGTGCGTGAGCTACGCCTCGATCGAGCCCTGGAGATTCTGCGGGAGCACGGGCTTCAGGGCGCCGTCCAGAACCCTCGCGATGAAGCGCCGCTGGTTGTCATCCGGCAATACCCGGCGTCGGGCGTCGAGATACCTCGGGATCGGGTAGTTCAACTGTGGGTCGCACCGGCACCGGTGGCGAGGGTGCCTTCCATCACCACCCTCTCGGTCGAACAGGCTCATGCCGCCCTCCTGGAAAGGAAGCTGGAGGGTGAACCGATGGGCCGGGAACCCTCGTCGGTGGCCATCGGGCACGTGAGCCGCCAGGATCCGCCGGCCGGATCGCCGGTTCCCGAAGACCGGGTGGTGCGCTTCTGGGTGTCCGCGGGGATGCCGGTTCGTCCGCCGGAGCGACCTTCGATTCGCCCGCCGCTCAGACCCTCCGTCCCCCCGTCCGCGGGGGTGGTACCGGACGTCCGCGAGCGCCCGTTCGACTGGGCGCTCGAACGCCTGGCGGAGCTCGATCTCGAGGGCTTCGAGGCGGGCCGCGAGCACTCTGCTCTCCCCGCGGGCCTGGTTGTCCGCCAGGATCCCGAGCCCGGTACGCCGCTCAGGCGAATGAGGCCGGTGGTGCGCCTCTGGCTGTCGCTGGGGCCTCGCACCGTACCCGATGTTCGCAGAGGCCCCCTTGACCGGGCCCTCGCAGCTCTCGAGGCGGCGGGATTTCCAGGGGAAGTCGCGGGCGAGGCGGCGTCGAATCTCCCCCGGGGGTTCGTCGTCGACCAGAGTCCCGAGGGCGGCACCCGGGTTGAAGACCCCGAACTGGTAGTCCGGCTGTGGCTTTCGACCGGTCCCCCTCCCGAGCGACCCGAGCCGCCTCCGGAGCTCACGATTCCCGACGTGCGCAAGATGCCCCTGCGTCGGGCGGTCGAGATCCTGCGCGATGCCGGCTTCGGCGGGGAGGTCGTTCGCCGGCAGACCTCGCAGCTGCCTCTCGATTTCGTCGTCGAACAGGATCCGCCCGGCGGGGCCCGCGTGGAGGAGACGGATCTCGTGGTGCGCCTCGTCGTCTCTGACGGTCGGCCCGACCCTGCTGGTTTGTCTCCCTGGGTCATGGGCGGAATCGGCCTTCTTGTCGGGCTCGGCCTGGGAACCCTGTGGCGCCTTCGCCGCCGACCCAGAGGAAAAAGCGCCGGCGATGCGGCGGTGGAGGTGGTCCCCCGATCCGACCTCGGTGCGCAGATGATCGAGACGACGGAACCGTTGGATATGAATCTCGAGATTGAGCTGCGAGCCGAACCCGACCCGGGCGAGCCCGAGGTCGAGTCCGGCGGGCCTCTCCTCTCCGGTTAGGAGACGACGATGAAAGAGCTGACCCTGAAGGATGTTCTCGGTTGGAAAGAGACGGACATCTCGGACCGACAGCGCCGCGAGTTGGAGGGCACGGCGGGCGTTCGGGCAATCAGGCAGGCCGTCGAGGAAAA
Organism: Acidobacteriota bacterium; assembly: GCA_030637805.1. Lineage (GTDB taxonomy): Bacteria > Acidobacteriota > Thermoanaerobaculia > Thermoanaerobaculales > Sulfomarinibacteraceae > Sulfomarinibacter. The sequence continues at coordinate 8,720 of DAOWFV010000037.1, forward strand.
GGGCATCCCGGGGCTCTGGGAAACCACTCGGGACGAGATCTCGCGCAACGTCGAGGCCCTGTTAAACGTCTCACTGCTCGACGTCCTCCGGAGGGCGTGGAACAAGACCAAGGAGCTCGCCCGCTACCGGGACCGCGAGAAATACCCGCCCGACAAGACCTATATCGTGCCGCTGGCCGAGCACACGATCCGCTCCCGTCACACGCCTCATCTGGAGATCCGCATCAACGAACAGCCCGCCGGCCGAATCGACTTCGAGATCCGGCTGGAGGTGGCCCTCAAGGGCCTACACCTCCACATTCAAGACGGCCGCATCCGGAAGATCGACACCGGCGAGTGCCGGGGCAAGGGGAAGCTCCTGTGCGAGGGCTTCCTCCTCGCCCAGCGGGAATGGAAGAAGCTGGAGATCCCGGGAAGCATCGACCTGGGCGAAGGAATCGAGATCTAATCTCCATGGTCCGTTCCATCGTCTTTCAGGACTTGCCTCACCCGGAACCATGAGAACGCCTGGGGCTCGGCGCCGCACGGCGGCGTTTTGGAGCCACGCCGAAGGAGGGGCCGCATGGGAAGCGAGAGGATCTGGAAGGGGTTGCGCGAGGCGCTGGACCGGGCGGATCACATCGACTGGCAGCTCGAGCAGACCCGGGTGATCATATTCTCCGACCTACACCGTGGTCAGGAGGACCACGCCGACGACTTCCGGCAGTGCAAGGCGACCTACCACCGCGCGCTCGGCTACTACCTGGAGGCCGGCTACACGCTGGTGGTGCTGGGCGACTCGGAGGAGCTGTGGGAGGGCTGGCCGAAGAAGGTGGTGCGCACTTACCAGGACTCGCTGAAGCTCGAGTCCCTCTTCCGTAAGAGCGATGGGGACCGCTACATCAAGGTGTGGGGAAACCACGACGATCAGTGGCAGTTCCCGGGAAGGGTGTCTGCGCATCTGGCCCCCATCTTCGGCAACCTCGAGGTACCGGAAAGCGTCCTGGTACGGCTTCTGGTGGGGGACGAGGAGCTCGGACAGATCTTCCTCGTGCACGGCCACCAGGGCACGGCGGGCAGCGATAGATTTGGGAAGTACAGCCGGTTCTTCGTCCGCTGGGGATGGCGGCCGATCCAGCGGCTGTTCAAGATCAAGCTGACCACACCGGCAGTCGATTTCGCGCTCCGTGGGGACCACGACCACGCGATGTACGAGTGGGCGGCGGCCACACCGGGTCTGGTGCTGATCGTCGGCCACACCCACCGTCCGGTCTTCGTTTCCCAACCTCACGTGGCTGTCCTGGAGCGGAAGTACCGCGAGCTCGCGGACCGCCCGGCGGAGTCTCTGACCCCCGAGGAGCTCGAGCAGAAGAGCCTCGCGCGGGCGGAGCTCGAGTGGGCGCTGGCCCGGCAGGGCGGCCACCGCATCGATCTCAACCGCCACCGGCCCTGCTACTTCAACGCCGGCTGCTGCTCCTTCTCGGACGGCGACATCACCGGCATCGAGATTGCGGGCGGCGAGATCCGGCTCGTTCGGTGGTCCACCGACCATCACGACCCCGGGAAACGTTTCCTCGACAGGCAAGACCTGCAAAACGTCTTCGCCAGGCTGAAGGCCTGAGGAGGCCGGCATGGAGCTCTCCGAAAGGGCCCGCCGGCTGCACGCGGAAGCCCTGGTCATCGACGCCCACGTCCACCCGTCGCTGAAAACCTACCTCTTTCACAAGAAGCTGGGCAAGACCCACCGCAGCGGCGGCGCCTTCAACCCGTTCACCATGAGGGTCGATCTCCCCAGGA
>DAOWFV010000186.1 GCA_030637805.1 Acidobacteriota bacterium
TTCTCGCGAGTCTCCACGCGGACCCTCATAGGGGTCAGCCACGAATTGAGTCGCGCCCAGGGAACGCCGGACCACCGGCTCGCGACGCGGGCATCCACGAAGAGTCGCAGCACCAGCGCAAAGTTTCCAAAGAACAGCGTCGACCCGAAAACCACGGGTGCCAGGACCAGCCACTTGTAGGGCTGGTAGAGCCACCAGGAAACCGAACGCTTTCTCATTTCAGGCTCATCATATCCAATTCCGCGCCGGGCGCGCGCCAAGTGCCCGGCGCGGAATTGGGAACGAGGATGGTATCCTTCCGCGTCCGGCCTATTGCGGAGGAAAAGTGTCCAACAACTACTACATCACGACACCGATCTACTACGTCAACGACATGCCCCACATCGGGCACATCTACACCACGGTCATGGCCGACGTATTCGCCCGCTACAAGCGACTGTCGGGCGCCCGGGTGCGCTTCCTCACGGGAACCGACGAGCATGGCCAGAAGATCGACAAGGCCGCGCGCGGCCAGGGCATCGAGCCTATCGACTTGGCTGATCGGGTGGTCGCGCGGTATCACGATCTGTGGAAGACCCTCGAGATCTCTCACGACGACTTCATCCGCACCACCGAGGAACGCCACAAGCGCTCGGTCGCCCAGATCATCGGCCGAATCACCGCCGCCGGCGACATCTACAAGGGCGAGTACACGGGCTGGTACGACGCCCGCGACGAAGCCTTCGTGCCCGACTCCCAGGTCAAGGACGAGCACGATATCGAAAGCGGCCACCCGGTGGAGCGGCTCTCGGAGCCGAGCTACTTCTTCCGCCTTTCGGCCTATCAGGATCGACTGTTGGCCTGGTACCGGGACAACCCCGACTGCATTCGCCCGCGCACCCGCCTCAACGAGGTCATGCGCTTTGTCGAAGGCGGCCTCAGGGACCTCTCGATCTCACGCGCTTCGCTGGGCTGGGGAGTTTCCTACCCCGGCGACGACCAACACGTGGTTTACGTGTGGTTGGACGCCCTCACCAACTACATCTCCGCCCTTGGCTTCGGCGCCGAAGACGAAAAGCTCTACGACGAGTTCTGGCCCGCCACCCTGCACCTGGTGGGCAAGGACATCCTCCGTTTCCACTGCGTCTACTGGCCGGCCTTCCTGATGTCTGCGGGGCTGCCCGTGCCGCAACAGGTCTTCGGCCACGGTTGGTGGCTGCAGGACGAGGCAAAGATGTCGAAGTCCGTCGGAAACGTGGTGAGACCGGATTACCTCATCAACCGATTTGGCGCCGATGCGCTCCGCTACTTCCTGGCCCGCGAGATGGCCTTTGGTCAGGATGCCTCCTTCTCGGACCAGGCCTTTCTCGAGCGCTTCAACGCCGACCTCGCCAACGCCCTCGGCAACACGGCTTCACGCACCCTGTCGATGACCGGACGCTACCTGGAGGGTCGAGTGCCGGCCGAGGTAGCCGAAGGGCCGGTTCCAAAGGCCGCCGAAGAGGCGGTGGGCCGCTACCGCGAGCGTATGGAAGCCCTTGAGCCCCACCGCGCGCTCGAGGCTGCCTGGCAGCTTCTCGCCGCCATCAACGGCCACATCCAGGAGCGCCAGCCGTGGGCCCTGGCAAAGGAGGGCGATGATGGCCGAGAGGCCCTCGAAAGCACGCTCTACGCCTCTCTTGAGGGGTTGCGCATCACCTCGCTCCTGATCGAGCCCTTCATGCCCGGCATCGCCGAACAGCTCCGCCTTCAGCTCGGCGCCCAGGACCTGCCGCGTAATCTCGGCGACGCAACCGATTGGGGCGGTCTTCCCGCAGGCACCGTCATCGGCAAGACCGAACCCCTCTTCCCGCGTGTCGACATCAAGGCCTTCCTCAAGGAGATCGCCATGGAAACACCAAAAGACGGCGCCGCGACGCCGACCGAGCCCGTCCCGGAGGACACGCTCCTCGACATCGAGGACTTCGCCAAGGTCAAGCTGGTCGTGGGCGAGGTCCGCAAGGCGGAGCGGGTGCCGAAGTCGAAAAAGCTTGTGCGCCTGATGGTCGACCTCGGCGAGGCCGAGCTGCGGCAGATCGTCGCCGGCATCGCCGAGCAGTACGAGCCCGAGGCTCTGGTCGGCCGCCGTATCGTGGTGGTCGCCAACCTCAAGCCGGCCAAGCTGATGGGGGTGGAGTCGAGAGGGATGCTCCTGGCAGCAAACCTCGAAGGTGTGCCTTTCGTGCTGTCACCGGATGGAGAGGTGCCACCGGGCACCACAGTTATCTAAGGGCGAAGCTCTGTTCTTTTTTTCGGATCGCGCTTGCGAGCGCGAGTCCGAAAAAAAAGAGAAAAACGACAGCGAAAATCAGCGTTTGCGCTCGTACACCAGGAAGCTGAAGGAGTGCTGGTTCCTCTCGTCCGCCTCGTGATGCTCTTCGGAGACTAGTTTCCAGGCGTCGAACTTGATATCGGGGAAGAAGGTGTCGCCGTCGACCTCGGCGTGAACGCGGGTAATGTAGAGGCGGTCGACAAGGATTTTCTCCAGCGCCATCCGGTAAATATGGGCGCCGCCGCCGATGAAGGGTTCGTCGTCGTCGCGGGCGAGGTCGAGAGCTTCTTCCAGAGAATGCGCCACCCGCACACCCTCCGATGCGAAACGTCGGCTCCGGGTCACCACCACCATCGTTCGACCCGGCAGCGGTTTGCCGACCTCATCCCAGGTGCGGCGGCCGATGATGAGGTGGTGCCCCATGGTCAGCTTTTTGAAATGCTTGAGGTCGTTCGACAGCCGCCACGGCAGGCCGCCGTCCCGGCCGATGACCCCGTTGGAGGAGACGGCGACGATGAGGGAAACGACCATCTTCAGACGGCGATCGGCGCCTTGATGCGGGGGTGGGGATCGTAACCGGTAAGCCGGAAATCCTCGTAGCTGAAATCGAAGATTGAGTCCCTCTCACGGTCCAGGTGCATCGTCGGAAGCTCCCGCGGTTCACGCTCGAGCTGTAGGCGGGCCTGCTCGAGGTGGTTGCTATAAAGGTGAACATCGCCGAAGGTGTGGACGAAATCGCGCGGCTCGAGGCCGCAGACCCGGGCCACCATCATGGTCAAGAGGGCATAGGAAGCGATGTTGAAGGGCACGCCCAGGAAGACATCTGCGCTGCGCTGATACAGCTGGCAGGAGAGCCCGCCGTCGGCGACCCAGAACTGGAAGAGAGCATGGCACGGGGGCAGCGCCATTTGTTCCAAATCGGCGACGTTCCACGCGCTGACGATGTGACGGCGGGAGTCGGGGTCACGCTGAATCCCTGCAACGAGCTCGCTGATCTGATCAACGCTACCGCCATCCGCTTTCGGCCAGGAACGCCACTGATGGCCGTAGATCGGACCCAGCTCACCGTCATCGTCGGCCCACTCGTCCCAGATGGTGACCTTGTTTTCGTGCAGATACCGGAGATTCGTGTCACCCGCCAGGAACCACAAGAGCTCGTGGATGATGGAGCGCAAATGGAGCTTCTTGGTCGTCAGGAGGGGGAAGCCCCGACGCAGATCGCAGCGCATCTGGTAGCCGAAGACGCTCAGAGTGCCGGTGCCGGTGCGGTCATCCTTGGCCACGCCATGATCGAGGATGTGGTGGAGAAGATCGAGATACTGCCTCATCCCCGCTGCACCTCGGGCGCCACCCATTCGCTGACCAGCTGCGACCAACGGCCCTGGGCCTTGAGCAGCAGCTCGGCGAATTCGCGGACCGCTCCCCGACCACCGTCGGCACCACAGACCAGGTCGCAGACTGCCATCACTTCCGGCGCAGCGTCGGCCGGACAGGCGGCAAAGCCCACCCTTGTCAGCAGCGGCAGATCGGGCAGGTCGTCTCCCATCGCCGCCACCTCGGTGTCAGTGACACCAACCATCTTCTCGATGCGGTCGAGGTCGGCAGCCTTGTCCCGCGAGCCCTGGACGACGAGCTCGGCGCGCATGCCGAGCTCGCGGCAGCGCGCCGCCACCGACTCGCTTGAGCGTCCCGAAAGAACCGCCACCTCCGTTCCCGCCTGCAGCAGGAGTCTGATCGCGAGACCATCGCGCACCGAGAACCGCTTCCTGTCCTCGCCTTCGGGGGAGTAGATCAGGGTCCCGTCGGTGAGGACCCCGTCCACGTCGAGAACCAGCAATCGTATGGGTTCCAGGCGGTGGCGCACGTCAGCGGGGAGTCGGCTTGGCATGGAAAGATGCTAGCAGACCAAGGGCATTCATAAGTTTTGAGTTCTTAGTTTTGAGTTTTGAGTTTCCGGCGCGATGAGACGTTCAGGCGGGTTGAGGGATACTGCCCGCGCCCGGGCGCGCTGACCGGACGTGCCGTCCCTGACAATTTTGGGAACGTGGCTGCTGCGGCGGCCTATCCCGGATGGGTCCCAAACATTGTCAGGGGGGCTCTCTCGGGGAGCGCGATGGCAGAAGACCGCCTCGAATTCAGAAGCCCGGCACCGGAACACAGGCAAAGGCGCCGCACGGACGAAATCGCACCCTGACTGCGCCGTGAGAGCTCAGAACGTCAGCCGCACAATCACCGGGTCGTGATCGCTGGCGCGCTCCGCCGCGGGAAACTCCGCCGCGAGGTGGACGGCGTCCACTTCGGCGCCGCCGGCCAGGTTCGGGCTGACCAGGATATGGTCGAGGACCGATGAGGTCCCGAGGTAGACGTAGGTGTAGCGATCGTCGACCGGAAGGCGCTTAATGAGGTCCTCGAGACCCGCAGCCTCGAAGGCCCTCAACGGGGGCGAGTCCTCAAAATCGTTGAGGTCGCCGAGGACGATCACCCGCGATTCGGGGTCCTCCTTCAGCAGGCGCGAAACATAAGCGCTGACAGCCTGCGCCTGGTCTTCGCGACGCGTGGTCGAGGTTGCGCGCGGCGGCTGCCGGCGACCGAAGAGCGGGTCATCTCCCCCCTTCGAGACCAGGTGCAGGTTGACGACGTAGAAGCGCCTGCCCGCGAAGACAAACTCTCCCGCTAGCGGCTTGCGGCTGCCGCCTCGACCATCTTCCCGAACCGTGAAAGCCGGGTTGGCGGACGCCACCAGGCCGGGGCTCGGTCCCAAGCCGGAGCCGGCCAAGACCTCTGCATCCCGTGCTTCCGCGCTGCCGACGCGATCCACGAAGTCCACCCGCGCCGGGTTAAAAAGAAAGGCGGTGCGGATGTTGGCGCCGGGCCGGCCGCCGTCCCCGCCATCAGCGGGATCGATCGACCGCACGTCGTAGCGAACGCCTCCCGCGGCCTCGATAGCCTCCACCAGCCGCGCCAGGGTCTCGGCCGCGCTCACCGTTCCGTCGTCCTCGGGACCCGTGTCGTCCTGGACCTCCTGCACGGCGAGGATATCGGGGCTGCGGAGGTGAGCCGCCACCACCCGCCCGAGGCGTTCGAATTTCTCCTCCGGTGAGAGGGCGGAGACATTTTCCAGATTGAAGGTCGCCACCGTCAAACGGGCGGGGCCCCCTTCAAGTGGGGTGATCTCGTGATCGAGACCGCCGGGCGTTACGGCAGGGAGGGGGCTCGAGTTGAGGATCTTGTAAACGCCGAAGCTGTAGTGCAGGATTCCCTCGACCGCATCTTCGAAGACGTCGCCGACCATCAAGGCGGGTGGGCCGGACACCAGTCGGTCGTCGATCACGATCCGCTCGGGGCTCGGCCCGGCGTCACCACGGGCGATGCCGCCACGCGCCGTACGTGGGCCGGCGCCGCACCCGCCGTCGGCCAGCACCACCACCTCCCCATGGCTGGAGGTCGGCCCCACAACCACGCCCTCCGCCACCCGCACCCGCATCCCCTCCAGACTCTCGAAGGCATCCGCCGCGTAGCGCGCCGGGTCGAAGGTATGAAGGCCCGGGGAGGCGACCTCGGCTCGAGGAATCACGCGTCCACCCCGGCCGAGAGTCACCGGCGTTGGCAGCTCTCGCCCGCGCTCCTCGATCTCGACAACCGACGCAACCAGGCGGGTGACCGACAGCTCCTCGCGCCAGGAGCGCTCCTCGACTCTCCCGTCGAGGCGCAGAGCGTCTCCCGGCGCCACCTGCGGCAAGCCCTCCGGTACCGTCACCAGCACGCCGTCGGAGGTTGCGGGATCGTCATCCCCGACCGGGTCCTGGACCCAAAAGGCCTGGCCCTTACGACTTCCGAGAACGGCTGTCACGACGCCCGCCACGTCGGAAACACAACGCCCAACAAGGGGCGAGATGTGTCCCGGCCCCTGAACCTCGGAGATGCTCGCGCTCGGGCGGCGCACCACGGGTAGCTGCATCCCCGAGACGGCAAAGAAGAGCACCTGGTTAGCCTGCACCGAGGGCTGGAAGTTGTTGTCGGAGACCATCACTAACAGCCGGCGGCCATCGGCCAGCTGGGGGCCCAGCGCCACACCCTCGATGTTGTCGGCTTCAATGCCGAGATCGCGGAGATCGACGATCAGCCTCTTGGAAACCGCGCGCGGCTTCGGATCACCGGCCCCGGCGAGCCGGTCGCGTCCGAGGATGTCGTCCGCCCCCTCGAGGTCGGCGAGGAAAAGGCGCACCCGGTTGCCAACCCCGGCGGAAAACGACCGCTCCACCACGAGCAGGCGGTGGGCATCGAGGGCCAGGATCTCCGAGATCCCGTTTGTACGGAATGCTCCGGCCGGCCGCGGCTCCTCCGGGACGGGATCCACCCGGTAGAGATACTCGGCCACCGGTCGTCCGGAGGAAGTCTCGAGGACGAGCAGCCGCGTCGGGCTCCCCACGTCGAGGTCCGCCGCAGGCCCATCCTGGAGAAGCGCGTTCTCGGCGGCCGCGAAGAGCAGGGCGCCGTCCGGGGTCAGCCCCAGGCCCTCGAAACCAAGGTTGTCACGCACTCCCCGACCGCCGTTGGCGTGGGGCAGGAAATGCTCAGGCAGGCTGAAGTCGCCGATCGTCGATCCATCGAGGGCCACTCGACGAATGAAGGGAGGGACCCCACGATGGGGAATCCCCTCGGAGCTCAAGTAGAGGGTGCCCTCCGGACTGAGAGCGAGGGCCTCGGGGTCCAGCCCGCCACGCTCGAAGACCTCCCCGTTGCGATCCCGGAGGAAGGTCACCTCGACCATTTCGACCTCCGGCGTCCCGCCGTTCAAACCGATCCGGAGGGTGAAGAAGCGGGCCGGCGCGAACTGTCCCCGGTCATCCGAGAGGGCGTAGAAGAGATCGCAGGCGGAGTCGTACGTCAGACCCGAGAGACCCCCCACCAGGGTCCCGCCAACCTCGAGATCGCCGGGCAGGATGGCCTCGGCCAGGAACTCGAATTCCAGTTCGGAAGCGGCGACGGAGGTGACGAGTCCCAGCGCCAGAGCGAAGCAATAAATGGGTTTTCGCGAGCCCTGCCACCTCACCCGAAGGCCCACTCCAGCTCGTCGAGCTTCTTCTTCTCCGCCGCAGAGATCGACCCAACCCCGAGGAATCCTCCGGCCGCCTCGGCAACCGCCCGGGCACGACCCATGACCGAGCTCTTGAGCTCAGCGCGTAAATTCTCTCCGAGCGACTCCGCGAGCTCCTCGATATAACCTCTCCAGGTTTCCAGGAGCTTAGGATCGGGAGGGGTCTCGAGCCAATTCCTGAGCAGGGTGCAGGTCGGGCTCCCATCCTCCACGCCGCGCTCGACAGCCGCCTTGATAATGGCCTCACGCTCCCGTTTCTGGATCTCACCGTCGGCCCACGCCACCTCCACCAGCGGCACCAGGGTGAAAGCAACCAGTGTTTCCGGTTCCACGGCGAGCTCGACCAGCGCGTCGAGAACCTCCTCGTTCTCGATGTTGAGCACCTCCCGGAACTCCTTCTTCTTCTCCTCTCGCACAGCCTGCTCCCGCATCTTTACCAGCAGGCGCTCGTTCTCCTTAGCGAAGAAAGAGTCTTCGAGAGCCTTTGCCTTCGCTCGCAACGCGCTCCGCATCTCAATTCGCTCACTCATGGCCCCAACCCCCACACGATCGGCTTTTGGCGGAGGATCCCACCGCCAAAGGGATTATGCCACGGCCTCTTTGCTCCGGCACCACTGGTGCCGGAGCAAAGAGATGCGTAGAATACGCCGGGTCCGCCGTCTCGACGGGATAATTGGAGCTGAAGATGCCCGAATACACGTACGAACCATTGGAGATCGAACCCAAGTGGCAGGCGGTGTGGCAGGAGCGCCACTCCTTCCGCACGCCGTCCGATCCAGAGGAGCTGCGCGCCAAGCCCAAGTTCTACGTGCTCGACATGTTCCCCTACCCCTCCGGCGCCGGTCTCCACGTCGGCCACCCGGAGGGCTACACGGCAACCGACGTGGTCGCCCGGATGAAGCGTATGCAGGGCTTCAACGTCCTCCACCCCATGGGTTGGGACGCATTCGGCCTGCCGACGGAGCGCTCCGCGGTCCGGGAGGGCCTCCACCCGGCCGAGATCACCGAACGCAACATCGAGACCTTTCGGCGTCAGATCCAGCGCCTCGGCTTCAGCTACGACTGGGATCGCGAGGTCAACACCTCGAGCCCCGACTACTACCGTTGGACCCAGTGGATCTTCCTCAAGCTCTACGAGAGAGGCCTCGCATACATGGCGGACGTACCGGTGAACTGGTGCCCCGCTCTCGGCACCGTCCTCGCCAATGAGGAGGTCAAGGACGGCGTTTATGTGGAAACGGGCGATCCGGTGGAGCGGCGCCTGATGCGCCAGTGGATGCTCAAGATCACCGAGTACGCCGAACGCCTCCTCGAGGACCTCGACGACGTTGACTGGCCGGAGAGCGTCAAGGAAATGCAGCGCAACTGGATCGGCAAGAGCCACGGAGCCGACGTCCAGTTCGCCATCGACGGCGGCGATGAGACCTTCACGGTATTCACCACCCGCCCGGACACCCTCTTCGGCGCCACCTACTGCGTCCTCGCGCCCGAGCACCCGCTGGTGGCCAAGATCACCAGCGAGGACCAGCGGGCGGCGGTCGAGACCTATGTCTCCGAGGCGGCCCAGAAGACCGACCTCGACCGCACCGACCTCTCCAAAGAAAAGACCGGCGTCTTCACTGGTGCGTGGGCGATCAACCCGGTCAACGACGATCGGATCCCCATCTGGGTGGCGGATTACGTTCTCATGGGCTACGGAACCGGCGCCATCATGGCGGTGCCCGGCCACGACGAGCGCGACCACGAGTTCGCGCGGGAGTTCGGTCTGCCCATCATCGAGGTCGTCTCGGGGAGCGATGTCCCGATCGGGGAGGCGGCCTTCATCGACAACCAGGACGGGGTGCTGGTCAACTCGAGCGGCAAGGACGGATTCTCGATCGACGGCCTCAAGGTGCCGGAGGCCATCGCGCGCATCACGGCCTGGCTCGAGGAGCGCGCCCTCGGCCGAGGACGTGTCCAGTACCGTCTGCGCGACTGGCTCTTCTCCCGCCAGCGCTACTGGGGCGAACCCTTTCCGGTGGTCCACACCGATGATAATGAGGTCGCGCCTGTGCCCGAAGACTGGCTGCCGGTAGGCCTGCCGGAAATCGACCAGTTTCGACCAACCGAGGACGGCCGTCCGCCGCTGGCGCGCGCCGGCGACGACTGGCTGCGGGTCGAGCTCCCCGACGGCCGCCATGGCACCCGAGAAACCAACACCATGCCCCAGTGGGCCGGTTCCTGCTGGTACTACCTCCGCTACCTCGATCCCCACAACGAGGAGCAGGCGTGGTCGAAGGAGGCCGAGGACTACTGGATGCCGGTAGACCTCTATGTCGGCGGGGTGGAGCATGCGGTGCTTCACCTGCTCTACGCCCGGTTCTGGCATAAGGTCCTCTTCGACTGCGGCCTCGTCCACACCAAGGAGCCCTTTCAGAGGCTTTTCAACCAGGGCATGATCCTCGCCCACTCGTACCGCGACGTGGCCGGCAAGTACCACCACCCGTCCGATGTCGAGGAGCGCGACGGGCATTTCTTCTCATTAAGCTCGGGAGCCGGGCTCGAGACCCAGATCGAGAAGATGTCCAAGTCCAAGCTCAACGTCGTCAACCCGGACGAGGTCATTGCGGCCTACGGCGCCGATGCGATGCGCCTGTACGAGCTCTTCATGGGCCCGCTCGAGGTGCAGAAGCCCTGGCAGATGAAGGACGTCGAGGGTGTCAACCGTTTTCTGCAGCGGGTCTGGCGGCTGGTGGTTGACGAGAAAAGCGGCGAGCTCAACCCGAAGCTCTCCGAGGTGCCGTCCTCGTCGGAGCCCGAGCTCGAGCGCACTCTTCACAAGACGATCAAAAAGGTCAGCTCCGACACCGAAACCCTGCAGATGAACACCGGCATCGCGCAGATGATGATCTTCGTCAACGAGGCCACGGTCTGCCCGACGCTGCCGCGAGGGATCCTGACGACCTTCTTGCGCCTGCTCTCGCCCTACGCCCCCCACCTCTGCGAGGAGCTGTGGCAACGTCTCGGGGAGCCCAAACTCATCGCCCACGCCGAATGGCCCAGCTGGGATCCTGACCTGTGCATTGACGACACGATCACCGTGGTGGTCCAGGTCAACGGCAAGAAGCGCGACGAGCTCCAGGTCGCCCGGGACGCCGATCGCGAGAGCCTCGAGCGGCTCGCGCTGGCCTCGGAGAAGGCGCAGAAGTTCATCGAAGGACGCGAGCCCAAGCGTGTCGTCGTGGTGCCCGGACGGCTGGTGAATATTGTCGTGTAAGACCACGAATTCTTAATTCTTAATTCTCAATTCTCAATTATCCTAATAACTTTCAACAATCAGATCATCGTGGGTGCGGTGGGAATTCAAAATTGAGAATTAATCTGCTTGGGTATACTACGCAGATCCAGGGAATTGGGGTCTGACACGCCGGTCGATCCAGAAAGGATGATGTCCGTGGCCGTGCCACAGCTCGACGCCCGCGTCCTCCAACGCATCGAGATCACACCCGAGCTCATGATCCTGCGGGTCGTGCCGGAGGGATGGGAGCTGCCCGCATTCAGGGCCGGGCAGTTCGCGGTCCTCGGCCTTCCCGCCTCCGCCCCCCGGCACGCGCTGAGCGATCCGGAGGAGCCGTCGGCGGATCCCCAGAAGCTCATCCGGAGGGCGTACTCAATCGCCTCCTCGCCCGAGGAGCGCGACTACCTCGAGCTCTACATCACCCTCGTCCGCTCCGGCGCGCTCACCCCGCGGCTGTGGGCCCTGTCGCCAGGAGATCCGGTATGGCTGGGACGAAAGTTCTCGGGGATGTTCACTCTCGACGACGTGCCCGGCGGCGCGCACGTGGTGCTCATGGCAACCGGCACCGGGCTCGCCCCCTACATGAGCATGCTGCGCGGCTTTCTCCTGCGCGAGTCGCACCGCAAGGTCGCCGTGCTCCACGGGGCGCGCCACTCCTGGGACCTCGGCTATCGATCCGAGTTGCAGACTCTTCAACGGTTGTTCGAGAACTTCGACTACATCCCGATTGTCAGCCGCCCCGACGAGGAGACGGTCTCATGGACGGGCCAGTCGGGTTATGTCCAGGAGCTGTGGCAACGGGACGCCGTTGCTGAGCGCTGGGGCTTCCGGCCCCAGCCCGCCACAACCCATGTCTTCCTCTGCGGCAACCCGGGGATGATCGAGCAGGCCATGACCCTATTCGAGGCGGACGGGTACGGCGAGCACTCCCGCAAACAGCCTGGTGAAATTCACGTCGAGAAGTACTGGTAGCCTCCGGTGAGACCGGGGGTGGAGGTGATCAACTCAGGCGGGCGATCTCCTTCTCAAGCAGGCGCTGATGCTCCAGCTCCGAGAGGCGCAGGCCCTCGACGAGTTTCAGCGACTCATCGTCGCTGAGAAATTCCTGCGCCTTCTCGTAGTAGTCGTGGGCATTCACCTCCGACTGGTGCGCCAGCTTGAGCGCCTGCAGGATGTTCATATCGTCCCGCACCTTGTCGTAGTCCGGCGACTCGACCTCCCAGGCGATGTTCTCGCTGAATTTCGGCGGGGTGTCGTCGAAAAGACGACGGCGAAGCTCCTCGATCTGATTGCGGTGGAGGGCTTCCCGTTCGGCCATCTTGTGCAGAAAATCCACGACCTGCGCGTCGGATTTCCCCTCCGCCCAGGAGGCGAGCTGCTCGTAATGGGCCTCGGCCTCCTCCTCCACGTAGATCGCGAGGTCGAGAATGTCCATCGGCTGCAGCATCGAAAAGTCGAAATCCATACCCATAAGTCTCCCCCTTCGGAATGCTCCGGCTGCTCCTAGCCGGACCATACTCTGAGCGAACGCTCCTGCGTTGTCAACGGGCAAGATTCACCCACCGAGACTGCCGCTTAACCCCGGTCCGGACCCAGATTCGTAGATGAGTACTGACCTCGAGCCTGGCGGCCGGTGACGGCCACCACACTTCGCGACTTTTCCTCCTGGATCTCGGAGAAAATCACCCCCTCGCCCGGACAATTCGGGAATTCTCGGGCGAGGCCAACAAAATTAACGCTCGAAGAGCGTCCAGATGACGTCCGCCTGGTTCCTGAAGTAGAACGTCTCATCCGAGGGTTGGAGGACGATATCCTTCTTGAACTTGGTCCCGCCCACGTCGCGAAAGTGGACGGTATAGACATCAAGCTCGACAGACGGATTCTTCTCGACGCCCAGGATTGTGTAGTGCACGAAGGAGGTGCCTCCGGTTCCAAAAGTGATGGTGTTTTCTCTCAGCTCCACATAGCGGTCGGAGTACCCCGAATGGTCGGTGGTCCACGTGCCGATCAGCTCCGCCGGGGCGGTCTTCGAGCCCGGCCCCTCGTGGTAGAAGAACCTGCCAGCTGCCACGGCGAGGATCACCAGCACCGCCAACGTCATCAGAATCTTCCTGGTCGTCATGACTGCGATCCTCTCTTCCCGGCCGGCGCCCTCATGCTCGGCCTCCCGCGGCGTCAGCGGCGGCCGGATCGTCCGGCCGGTTCTGCAAGCGCCGCGGGTCCTCGTTCATGGCCATTCGATTCTCACTTGATACGGTACCTCGCCACGTCAGGGTTCACCCCCGCCGCCTTGTAATTCTCCCAGCTGTAGAATCCGGTGCCGGTCTTTGCGCCGAGCTGGCCGGATTCCACCAACCGCTTGAGCAGCGGGCTGGGTTTATAGGAGCTCCCGAACTCTTCCTCCAGCACCTCGCAGATGAAGAGCATGGTGTCGAGGCCGACATAGTCTGCGGTCATCAGCGGGCCCATCTTGTGGCCCAGACAGTAGGTGCACTTGTCGACGTCCTCAACGCCCGCGATGCCCTCCTCGACGACGCGGACGGCCTCGTTGACGAAGGGCACGAACATCCGGTTGATGGCAAAGCCGGCCTTGTCCTCGGCGGGGATCTCGATCTTGTCCATGTCGTGACACAGGGCGACGACGGTATCGTAGGTCGTGTTCGAGGTCCCGAGACCACGAATGATCTCCACCCCTTTCTGCATCGGCACCGGGTTCATGAAGTGCATACCCATGAACAGCTCGGGCTTGCCGTAAGCGGCGCCCAGACGGGTGATCGAGATGCCGGAGGTGTTGGAGCACAGGATCTTCTCGTAACCGAGCTCGGCGAGCTGGCGGTTGATCTTCTCCTTGAGCTCGGGCTTCTCGGGCACCGCCTCGATGATGAGATCGCAGTCGAGAAGATCCCCAAGATTGTTGGTCGTCGCCAGGCGACCGAGAGCTTCCTCCTTTGCCTCGCCGGTGATCCCCTTCTCACCGCCCGACTTCTCGAATGCCTTCACCAACCGGTCGAGGCTGCGCGCAATCGTCCCAACCCCGCGCTCGAGAATGCTCGCGTCCACGTCCATGATGATTGTTTCGAAGCCGCTCTGGGCGGCTACCTGGGCGATTCCGTTGCCCATGGTGCCAACACCGATGACGCCGATCTTTTTCAGTCCGCTCTTGCTCATGGATGATCCTCCTTCCACGATCAGCAGCATTCTACGCCTCCTGATTTGGAAGTCACAGTGGGCGACGCGTCTGGATAGCTGCCAGATGCTGGATCCAGGTCTCAGGTCCCAGGCTTCAGGTCTCAGGCTTCAGGTCTTTGCAAGCACGGAGGTCGCGAAGGAAAGGTCTAGAGAAGAAAAGAAAATACTTGACATCGCAGGAGTCCAATCAACCATTTTGGTGCGACCTGCGACCTGTGACCTGTGACCTGTGACCTGCTCCGTGGATCCTACTCCCTGTATCCTGCATCCTGTTTCCGCTTCATTGAGTTTTACAGGGAGTGGAGACGGAGTTCGGTTGACTGCAAGGGAGCGCCAGCGGTATATACATTGGGCCCCACAGAGGCTGGAGGAAGAGTGATTCTCGAAATCGATCCCGTCGAGCCGGAGGAGTGGCTCGTGGCGCGCGCGGCGCAGGTACTGAGCGGCGGTGGGATCGTGGTCATTCCGACGGACACGGTCTACGGCATCGCATGCGGCATCAACCACCACCGGGCCATCCGCCGCATCTACACCCTCAAGGAGATGGACGCCAAGAAACCTCTGTCGATTCTCGTCAGCGACATGGGCACTGTTGGGCGCTACGCCAAGGGGGTGTCGACGCCATCCTTCCGGCTCATGAAACGGGTCCTCCCGGGGGCCTACACCTTCATCTTCGAGGCCACCCCGGAGGTGCCCAAGCTCATGCTCCGAAAACGCCGAACGATCGGTGTACGCATGCCGGCAAACCCCATCGCCCTCGCCCTGCTGGCCGAGCTTGACGAGCCCCTCCTCAGCACCTCGATACGCGACCCCGACCATGATTTCGTCAACGACCCCGACGAGATTGAACGCACCCTCGGCGGAGGAGTCGACCTGGTGATCGACGGTGGGATCCTCCTGCCCGTGCCTTCCACCGTAGTCGATCTCTCCGGCGACGACCCGATCCTGATTCGTGACGGCAAGGGCGACGTTGAGGCCTTGGAACTCTTCGACTGAGATCTGTTGCGAAGCGCGACCGTCCCGCCCCGCAGTCGAATAGAATTCTCAATTTTGAATTACCCTTCCCGCCTTTGGCCTATTCTGGGCCACGAGGGAATCGAAAACTGAGAATTGAGAATTTAGAATTGAGAATTGGGAACCGTGCTTGAGCGCCTCCCCGGCATCGGATTTCACTGCCACGGATTCCGAGGAATTACCCGCCGGCCGCGGTGGTGACAGCCTCACGAATGCTCTCCGCAACCCGCTCCGGATGGTAAACGCGGCGCCACAGGGCGTGGCCACGCTCGCCCAGATCGAGGGCTGCCTCCGGATCCCGGCAGAGGCGTGCAAGCGTCTCGACCCACTCGTCGGCAGACCCGGCCGCCGCCACCGCGGCCGGTTCTTCGAGGCCCGCCGCGGCCCACGGGTCGGCCACTACCGGCAAGCCGGCGGCCATCGCTTCGAGAGCCTTCATGGGTACACCCGAGCCGCTACTCATGGGCGCGATCGCCACTCGAGCCAGGGCCAGAAAGGCCCCGAGGTCCGGAACGTCCGCGTGAACCTCGACTCCCGGCAGGCGGGCAAGCCTGCGAACGTCCGTGGCCGGGCGCGCACCCGCGAGGACCCACCGGGCCCGGGGGACGCGGCGGCGCAGCTCGGGCCATACCTCTCGGGCGAACCACAGGGCGCCGCGCACCGTGGGGCGGTAACCCAGGTTTCCCGACAACAGCACCACCGGCGCCGCCGATGAATCGGCGCGGCTCGAGGTCTCGCGCCCCGCCACCGGTACCACCCTCCCCTTCTTCCCCGACACACCGAGCGCAGCGAGGTCTCGTTGCGAAACCGCGGTGGTCAGCCGCGCCGCCTCGACCAGAGTCGCCTCCAATCGCCGGCAGCGAGCCGCCTCGCTCCGCAGGGCGGGCCGAAACGGCGGCACGGCGGTCTCCGCCGCGCGTTCGAAGTGGAGGCCCATGGCGTCGATGGCGTCAAAGACCAGAGGGGTCGAGGGCGCCGCCTCGCGCGCCACCTCAGCCGCCCATGCGCAACGCACCATCTGCACCACCACAACATCCGGCCTCCACTCTGACACCGTTGCCGCCACCGTCCGGCGGGCGGTTCCTACGTCGTAGAGGCCCTCCTGGAGGGGCCGGCCGGTGACCAGCGCCCGCAGCAGGCCCGCCCCTCGCGCCCGGGCCGACATCCGGTAGTGCCCGGCATCCGCTGGAATATCACCAGAAGAGCGGTGGCGGGGTTGCGGGCAGAGGAGAAGCGGATCGTGGTCGGCAAGGGCCTGTATCCACTCGAGGGTCCGCACCTGGTTGCCGCGCCAGGGCGGAAGAGGATAGCGGCTGGTGATCAGCAGGACGCGCATCGGGAAACTCATGGATAGTACGGGTTAGGAACGGTAGAACTCCGCGATCACGGCCACGACCTCCTCCTGCTCCGTCTCGGTCAGCTCGGGGAAGACCGGGAGGGCCAGGACCTCGCGGCTGGCTTTCTCAGCCACCGGGAATTGGCCCGAGACATGGCCCAGGTCGGCAAAGCACGGCTGAAGGTGGAGGGGCAGCGGATAGTAAACGGCGGCGCCGATCTCCCGCTCGCCCAAAAAGGAGCGCAGCTCGTCGCGCCGCGGAACCCGTACCACAAACTGGTTGAAGGTGTGACCCCGCCCGGCCAGTGCCTCCGGAAGCTCCACCGTGCCGTCGAGACCGGCCTGGCCGAAAAGACGCCGGTAGCGATCGGCGTTGGCGCGGCGGCCCTCGATCCAGCCGACGACGTGCGGAAGCTTGACACGCAGGACCGCTGCCTGCAGTGCGTCGAGACGGAAGTTCCCACCGACGATCGGGTGCTCGTAAGGACCGGACTGCCCGTGCATTCGCAGCTCACGCAGGCTGGCGGCCAAGTCGTCATCGTCGGTCGTAATGAGGCCGCCGTCTCCGAAGCCGCCGAGGTTCTTCGAAGGGAAGAAGGAAAACGCCCCCACGCCCCCGATGGAGCCCACCGGCCTGCCGTTGAAATCGGCGCCCCACGCCTGGGCGCAGTCCTCGACCACCGGCACCCCGGCGGCGGCCTCAACGACGGCGTCCATGTCCGCCGACTGTCCGAAGAGGTGGACCGGCATCACCGCTCGGGTGCGGGCTGTAACGCGATCCCGCAGTTGCTGCGGATCGATGCAGTAGTCCACCGGGTCGACATCCACGAAGACCGGCCGCGCCCCGAGCCGGGCCACTACGCCGGCGGAGGCGAAGAAGGTGAAGGTGGGGACCACCACCTCGTCGCCGGCTCCGACGCCGAGGGCCATCAGGGCGGCGAGTAGGGCATCGGTGCCCGAGGTGACGCCGACGGCGTGGACGGCGCCGAGGGCCGCAGCGGCCTCACGCTCGAAGTCCTCCACCTCGGCGCCCATGATGAACCGTTGCGAGTCGCAGACGCGGTCGATCGCCTGCCGGAACTCCTCGCGGAGCGGCGCGAACTGGCGGGTCAGGTCGAGCAGGGGAACGGACATTGTCGGCTCCTTCGGTGGCGGTAGCCGAGGACAGAGTACTTTGGAATTCGGAATTCGGAATTCGGAATTCGGAATTTTCTCGTCTACCGCTCCGGATGGTCGAATTGTTTCCGACCTGAACACGGCGGTGGGTAACGGCACCCTTTCGGAAAGGAATACATTTGGGCGGCGCGCCCAAACGCGGGCAACACGCTCAAGCCACCCGACCGCTCCCCCGCGCCGATAATTCCTCATTCCTCATTCCTAATTCCTAATTCGTCATCCCTCTTTGCTACCATTCCAGAGCGGCCACGAGTCGCTGAAGGAGCGGGAATGCACATCTGCGTTGTGGGAACCGGGTACGTGGGGCTAGTCACCGGAGCCTGTCTGGCTGACTTCGGCATCAGCGTCACCTGTGTGGACAATGATGAGGCCAAGATCGCCAAGCTCCTCGACGGGGAGATCCCCATCTACGAGCCCGGCCTCGATTCCCTGGTCGAAAAAAACGCCAAGGCCGGGCGCCTCCACTTTGCCACCGAGCTCGCGCCGGCGATCCAGAACGCGCTCGCCATCTTCATCGCGGTCGGGACGCCACCAAAGAACGATGGTTCGGCCGACCTGTCGTACGTGGTCCAAGTAGCGGAGTCCATCGCCGACAACCTCACTGGTTACAAGGTGGTGGTCACCAAATCGACGGTCCCCATCGGCACGGGCCAGCTGATCGAGAAGATCATCTCGGAACGCACCAATGGATCGCACCCGTTTTCCGTGGTCTCCAACCCGGAGTTCCTGCGCGAAGGCTCGGCGATCGAGGACTTCATGCGGCCCGATCGGGTCGTGATCGGCGCCCGCGATCCGCAGGCGATCGCGATCATGAAGGACATCTACTCGCCGCTCTACCTCATCGAAACGCCGTTCGTCATCACCAACGTCGAGTCCTCGGAGCTCATCAAGTACGCCTCAAACGCGTTCCTCGCCACCAAGATCACCTTTATCAACGAGGTCGCCGAGCTCTGCGAGCGGCTGGGAGCCGACGTCCACCACGTGGCCAGGGGCATGGGTCTCGACAAGCGTATCGGGCCCAAGTTCCTGCACCCCGGCCCGGGCTACGGGGGTTCCTGCTTCCCCAAGGACACCCAGGCTATGACCGAGATCGCCCGTGATGCCGGTCGGCCGTTCAAGATCGTCGAGACCGTGGTGGAGGTGAACGAAAAGATCAAGGCAGGGCTCATCGACCGGGTCCGCTCGGCGGTCGGTGACAGCCTCTCCGGCAAAACCGTGGCCGTTCTCGGTCTCAGTTTCAAACCCGAAACGGACGACATGCGAGAGTCGCCAGCGATCCCTCTCGTGGAGACTTTGGTGGCGGACGGCGCCAGGATCCGGGCCTTTGATCCAGTGGCGATGGAAAGTGCGAGAGCGCTGCTGCCTCCCGAGGTCGAGTACTGCTCCGACTCCTACGACGCCGTGGAAGGCGCCGACGCCATGGTCATCGTCACCGAGTGGAACGAGTTCCGCTCCCTCGACATGGAGCGCATCCGCAGCTCTCTGAAGAAGGCAGTGGTGGTTGATCTGCGAAACGTCTACAAGCCGGATAAGATGCGGGAGCAGGGTTTCGACTACCACAGCATCGGACGCTCAGCCAAAGACTTGCCATGAGGACTGAGCTAGTCAGTCCTCAGTTTTGAGTTTTGAGTTTTGAGTTTTTAGTTCGGGCAAGGGCGCGCTGACCGGACGCGAAGAAGAAGTTGGAATTCGGAATTATGGGCGCGCTGAGGCGACGAGGGTATTGGTACCTTTTCCCCGCGTTTGGGCACGTAATTTCGGGAGTGCCCTCCTCACCGCCAGAACGCCGATAGAAAGGGCGCAAGTAACTCAAAACTCAAAACTAAGAACTCAAAACTCAACCCAGTTGCCTCTTTCCCCCAAGCCCCTCCAATTTCCTTCACCTCTTCATCGGCCACGAAAACTTGATCGTCTGCGTCCGACGCACCACACTGTCATAGATGACTGACCTGGATGCCGTCCGTCTCGACATCTGGCTCGACGTGGCCTGCCTCTTCAAAACCCGTTCGCAGGCGCAGACCGCCTGCCAGAGGGGACGGGTGGAGGTCAACGGTGACCGCGGGAAGCCGCACCGCGCCATCCGGCGCGGCGACACCATCCGTATCCAGATACCAGGTGGGTTGTACCGCCTGGTCGAGGTCGTGGGGCTCGAGGGCACAAATGTCTCGAGGGCGCGCGCTCGCGAGCTCTACACTGATCACACGCCGGCCCCGACCCCAGAGGAGCTCGAGCTCCGGCGTATGCAACGTCTTTCTGCGCCGCCGCGCCGCCCCCGCGGGGCCGGCGCGCCGAAGAAGCGCGAACGTCGAAACCTCCGCCGCCTCAAGGAGGGGTTGGACTAGACATCTTCTTCGGTAGAATGCTGCGATGCGATTACGCGGCTCGGCTACCGGTAACGCCGGGGTCGGGTGCTTGGAGGTTTTCGATGAGTCAAGAGGCCACCTGGGACATGCTGGTCCTCGGCGGTACCGTCCTCACCATGGAGCCGGGCAGCGAGCCCATAGCCAACGGTGCGGTCGCTGTCGCCGACGGCCACGTCGCGGCGGTGGGCCCGGCGGAGGAGTTGCTCGAGTTGGCCCCCACCGGCGAGGTTCTCAACGCCGGCAACTGCCTGGTCTTGCCGGGCCTCGTCAATACACACGCTCACCTGGCGATGACCCTTCTGCGCGGGCTTGCCGACGATCTTCCGTTGATGGAGTGGCTGGAGAATCACATTTGGCCGGCCGAACGTGAGCACATGACCCGCGAGACGGTGCGCCTCGGCACCGAGCTCGCGGTGGCCGAGCAGCTTCTCGCCGGCGTCACCACCACCGCCGATATGTACTTCTTCGGAGACGAGGTCAGCGCCGTCCTCGCCGAGGCCGGCATGCGCGGCGTGGTCGCCGAATCCCTCATCGACTTCCCGACACCCCGATGCGCCACGCCCGAGGAGATGCTCGAGAAACAGAGGGAACTGTTGGAGGCTTACAGGGACCACCCTCTGATCACCCCCTCCGTGGCCGCCCACGCCCCCTACAGTGTGTGCGCCGCCAACTTGGTCAAGGAAGCCGAGCTCGCCGAGGATTTCGAGGTTCCCATGCAGATCCACTTGTCCGAGACGTCCTGGGAGGTTGAGAACCTCTTGCAGGAAAAAGGTCTCTCTCCGGTGGCTTATCTCGCCGATCTCGGCGTCCTCTCGGAGCGAACGGTTGCCGCCCACTGCGTCCACGTCTCGACCGAGGACATCGGGCTCCTCGCCGATTTCGAGGCGGGGGTCTCGCACAACCCGGTAAGCAATCTCAAACTCGCCTCCGGGGTCTCGCCGGTGCCACAGATGGTCGCGCGAGGGGTCAAGCTCGGCCTGGGTACCGACGGCGCAGCGTCCAACAACACCCTCGACCTGCTGCGGGACATGCAGCTCTCCGCCCTGCTCCACAAGGTAATCAAC
Source organism: Acidobacteriota bacterium (assembly GCA_030637805.1). GTDB lineage: Bacteria > Acidobacteriota > Thermoanaerobaculia > Thermoanaerobaculales > Sulfomarinibacteraceae > Sulfomarinibacter. The sequence goes on from DAOWFV010000186.1 coordinate 20,808, forward strand.
CAGGACGCCACCACCCTGCCCGCCCGCACGATGCTCGAGATGGTCACCGTCTCCGGGGCGCGGGTCCTGGGCCTCGAGAAGAAGATCGGCACCCTTGCCGAGGGGCGTGAGGCCGACCTGATCTGCATCTCGGTGAATGAACCCCACAGCGTACCGATGTATGACCCCTCCTCCCACCTCGTCTTCGCCGCTCGCTCCGCCGACGTGCGCCACGTGATGGTTCGCGGCAGGGTGTTGGTCCGAGATCGGGAGCTGCTCACACTCGACCAGGAGCGTATCGAGGCGCAGGCGCGCGAGTTCTCCGAGACCATCCGCAGCGATTAAAGGAGGCGACAATGCACATCGTTCCGAAGACCATCCTCGCAGCGACCGACTTCTCGGAGACCGCAGACCGGGCCGGGGCCCTCGCTCGTGACCTCGCGCGCCAGTTCGCGGCCGATCTCCACCTGCTTCACGTCATCGTCCTCCTCGAGGATCCCCACCTGGGGGAGGGGCATCGCGATCAGCTCGAGCAGCTCATCGCAGCCGGGGACGAGGCTCGCCGAGCGGTCCTCGAAGGCAGCCCCGAAGAA
>DAOWFV010000181.1 GCA_030637805.1 Acidobacteriota bacterium
CGAGCTCGACATCGACATCATGGATGCAGAGACCGCGGATTCGGAGAACCGAGAGGGTGGGGACCGCCCGAAGAACGCCGAGGCAAAGCGGGCTGTTGTCAAGACCGAGGTCCGGCCGGTGGCCACCGAGCAGCTGGAGAAGACCAACGACCCGGTGCGCATGTACCTGCGGGAGATGGGCACTGTGAAGCTTCTCGATCGCGAGGGCGAGAGGGATATCGCCCGGCGTATCGAGGCAGGTGAGGCCCAGGTGTTCATTGCCCTGTCCAAGGAGACTAAGCTGCTGAATCTTTTTCTGCGCACCAACGAGCAGGCGCGGCGCGAGCGGCGCGGGGTGCGCGAGCTCTTGCAGGCCCACGTCAATGAGCTCGACGAGAAAGCCGAAGACCGGGTCCGCGAAAGCCGGCGTCTTTTCAAAACCATTCGCCAGCTCGATGGGGAATCGCGCGAGCTGCGGCGGCGTCTCCGTCGCTGCAAGAAGGCCGGCAAGCGCTTCCGGGAGCTGTCGGACAAGATCGACGCCAACACCGCCGACATCGCAATCATGGTACGGCGGGCAGATTTCACGACCACCACCCGCAACCGGCTCCTGACCTTTTTCGGTGAGGTGGAGCGGCAGTTTGCTATACCCATCCAGACCATCAACCGCGACCGAAAGAAGGTTCAGCAGGAGCGTAACGTGGAGCGGCGCCAGTTCTACTCGGCCCGCGTCGAGCGGTACGAGGAGGAGCTGGCACGGCTGGAAGAACGATTTCAGATTCCCTACGACCGCCTCAAAGTGCTGCTCACCGAGGTGCGCAGGGGCGAGGGCCTCACCGATCGGGCCAAACAGGAGCTCATCGTCGCCAACCTTCGGCTGGTGGTTTCCATCGCCAAGAAGTACACAAACAGAGGTCTCCAGTTCCTGGACCTGATCCAGGAGGGCAACATCGGCCTGATGAAGGCGGTGGACAAGTTTGAGTACCGGCGCGGCTACAAGTTCTCTACCTACGCCACCTGGTGGATCCGCCAGGCGATCACCCGCGCCATCGCCGACCAGGCGCGCACGATCCGCATTCCGGTGCACATGATCGAGACCATCAACAAGCTCACCCGCACGACCCGCATGCTGGTTCAGGAGCTCGGTCGGGAGCCCAGCATCGAGGAGATCGCGGGGCGCATGGAAATGCCGGTGTCGAAGATCCGCAAGATCCACAAGATCTCCCAAGAGCCCATCTCGCTGGAGACGCCGATCGGCGAGGAGGAGGATTCGCACCTCGGAGATTTCATCGAGGACACCAATACGGTTTCCCCGATCGAGGCGGTGATCATGCGCACCCTCAAGGACCACACTGAGAACGTGCTCAAGTCACTGACCTCGCGCGAGGAGCAGGTGCTGAAGCTGCGCTTTGGGATCGGTGACGGCACCGAGCACACGCTCGAGGAGGTTGGACGGACCTTCAACGTCACCCGCGAACGCATCCGCCAGATCGAATACAAGGCACTACGCAAGCTGCGTCATCCGACCCGTTCCTACCTGCTCAAACCGTTCTCAGACGGAGAAGGCTGACCGGCCCTCCTTGCTGGACGCGGAGCGTCACGCTACCATACCCCGGGGCCCATAGCTCAGCGGTCAGAGCCGCCGGCTCATAACCGGTCGGTCCCAGGTTCGAATCCTGGTGGGCCCACGGTCCGCGGGTACAACGGGCACATCGCATCGAGGGGTAATGGTGAGCAACGCACATCACGATCTCGTCCTCCTGGTTCGTCTCCAGGGAATCTATGACGCCATTGCAGAATCGATCGCTGAGCGCAATGCTCCCCCGGTTGAAATCCGTGAGCTGGACGAGGCCAACCGCCTCCGCCAGAAGGAGCTCGAGGAGTTCGAGCAGCAGATCGAGACTCATGAAGAGGACCTGAAAGAGGTTCGCAAGAAGTATGCCGAGTGGGAGGTCGAGCTCGAGCACTTCCAGAAACAGAAGGGGATGGTCACCAACGAGCGCGAGTTCACCGCCGTAATTTCGGAGATCGACTATGCCACCAAAGCTCTCGAGGAGACCTCGGCCCGGCGCCAGGAGCTCGAGGAGTCCATCACCCGAATCGGTGAGGAGATCACCAGCCGGCGCGAGACGGGCCCGGAGGAAGAAGCCACGCACAGCGAGGTCGTGGCTTCCTGGGAGCGCCGCAAGGAAAAGCTGCGAAAGAAGGTCCACCAGTTGGCGAAGAAGGTGGCGACCATCGAGGGTGAGCTCCAACCGAAGAACCGTGCCCGCTTCCTGCGCCTGCTCGAGAGCAAGCACGGAATCGCGATGTCGGCGGCTGTAGAGGGCTCCTGTTCAGTCTGCCACTTCGCCCTGCGACCACATCTGCAGCAGAGAGTGCGGCGGTGTGAGGAAATCATCGACTGCGAACATTGCCATCGCATCCTCTTCATCGAGAGTGCGCTGGCGACGCACGACGGCGAAGGCGCCGACGGTTGAGAGATGAACTCCCGGATCGCCGATCGCCTCGCCCGTGTGCAACGGCGGGTCATGACTGCCGCCGAGGCGAGCAACCGCGACCCGGGATCGATCACCCTCATCGCGGTCGGCAAGACCTTTTTAGCCGAGGTGGTTCGGGAGGCGGTTGAGGCCGGCGCTAAGGATCTCGGCGAAAATCGGGTACAAGAGGCAGTTGCGAAGAGGCCCGACGTTCCCGGTGCGACCTGGCACCTCATCGGACCGCTGCAGCGCAACAAGGCGCGCGCCGCGCTCGAGGTATTCGACCTCGTCCACACCGTCGACCGCCCGGAGATCGCCGACCGCCTGCAGTTCCTTCTCGGGGAGCACTGGCCGGGACGGAGGCTCCCGGTGACGATCGAGGTCAACATCGGCTCGGAGCCGCAGAAGGCGGGCGCCTCACCCGAGGATGCTGGAGAACTGCTGTTGCACGCGCTCGACTGCGACCGGCTCGAGGTGCGCGGGCTGATGGCGATCCCACCATGGACTGAGGAGCCGGAGGATTCACGGCCCCACTTCCGCGCACTCCGTGAGCTGCGGGACAAGTTGCAGGACGAAGTAGGGGTTGGCCTGCCCGAGCTCTCAATGGGCATGAGCCATGACTTCGAGGTGGCGATTGCCGAGGGCGCCACGATGGTGCGGGTGGGTACTGCGATTTTTGGTCAGCGGGGTTAGCCGTCCACGTCTGGTCAGCGCGCCCAAGCGCGGGTAACCCGCCCAACTCACCTGACCGTCCCCCGCGCCGATAATTCAAAACTGAGAATTGAGAATTGAGAACTCGCCCTTGTCTCCCTGCGTCGATCATTCCTAATTCCTAATTCCTAGCTCCTAATTTCTCCTTTTCCCTGTTTTCTCCTTGCCCTGTTTCTCACTTTGTGAAAAAATTCGCATCCAGAGAGGTGGGGTAGCTGATGGCGGAAACAGCCAAACTGGATCTCGAGTTCGAGCGGGCCATTGTCCGTCTGGCGCAGGAAGAGTCGCCGCGGTGTGTGGAGTTTCTCCACGATCTGGTGACCTTGCCCTCGCCGAGTCGGGGAGAACGGCTGGCGTGCGAGCGCGTGCTCCGTGAGATGGAGAGCCTCGGTTTTCGCGACGCCCATCTCGACGAGATGGGCAATGTGATCGGGCGTATCGGTTCCGGACCCCGGGTGATTGCCTTCGACGCCCATGTGGACACGGTCGGAATCAGCAATCCTACACGCTGGCGGCACGATCCGTTTCGGGGCATCGTTTCAGGCGGAACCCTCTTCGGGCGCGGCGCATCGGACCAGAAGGGCGGCCTGGCGGCGGTGGTCCATGGTGCTGCCCTGGTGGATCGCGTCGGGCTGAACGATGAGCTGACGGTGTGGGTGACCGCAACCGTGAACGGTGAGGACTGCGTTGGCCTCGCCTGGCAATTTCTCCTCAACGAAACAGACCTGAGACCGGAGGTGGTGGCGATCGCCATGCCTTCCCACCTCGGGGTCTGTCATGGCCAGCGCGGTCGCATGGAGGTGGAGATCGTCACCTCCGGGGTCTCGACCCACGGAGCCCAGCCGGATCGCGGGCGCAACGCCATCTACGCCATGATGCCCGTGGTAGAAGGTCTCACCCGCCTTCACCGTGAGTTCGACGTGGACCATCCTCAGCTCGGACGCGGATCGTTGGCGGTGACAAGGATTTCGTCGCAGTCACCCTCCCTGACCGCGGTCCCCGACGAGTGCCGGGTGAACGTCGACCGGCGCCTGACCATCGGTGAAACGGCGGAGCAGGCCCTGGGCCAGATCGAGGATCTTCCCGAGATCGTTACTGCGGGGGGCGAGGTACGGCAGCTGCACTACAACCTCCCCTCCTGGCGTGGCTTTACCTACCCCACCGACAAGGTCTTCCCGGCCTGGGAAACGCCGGCTGAGAGCGGTGCGGTGCGTGCGGCGGTGAGCACCGCCGAGCGGGTGCTCGGACGAACTCCGCGCATCCACCGCTCCGCATTCTCCTCCAATGGCTGCACCACCGCCGGCATCTTCGGTATTCCAACCATCGGCTTCGGGCCTGCCGACGAGCTCCACTCCCACACCGTCAACGACCAGATCCCGCTCGCCCAGCTCGAGCCCGCGATGTCCTTCTACGCCATGTTCCCGGAGGTCTACCTGCGGACGGTGGCCGATCCGGAGTAACCACATGATTCAGAGTTCGAAGCGAGTTTCAAAATACTCGCACCCAGTCGTCGTCGGATAGCCTTCGTCCGTGCCCGCCGGCCGCGGGCATGGCCCGCGGCCACGGTCGCGGCTCGGGCCCCCTCCGAGAGGAAGCTCTCGTCGGGCCCCCGAATCCGCGCCCTAGCGCGCTTTCAGCGCGCCGGCGGGCCCTCGAGGAAACGCCGTTCAGGCTTTTAGCCCCGCCCC
>DAOWFV010000249.1 GCA_030637805.1 Acidobacteriota bacterium
CGATGCACGCCATCTGGTCGGAGGCATCGAGAGGCTCGGAGACCACTGCCACCGGCGCCCCGGTGGTGTAACCAACACCCATGAAAATAAAGCGCCATTCGCGGGCGGTATCGGCGTTGAGCACAAAAAGCTTGCCGTCGGTGAGCCGACCGACTGTGTCGAGGTTGACGCAGGCGAATGGCCGGGACTCGGATGACATGGATTCCAGCAGGTGCCTGGAACCGAGAAGTCCGGCCTCCTCACCAGTGACGACCGCGAAGAGCACCGGCCGCGGCCGCGGCGGCTCGGCGGCCATCGTCCGCGCGAGCTCGAGGAGCACCGCAACACCCGAGGCGTTGTCGTCCGCTCCGGGATGCACCATTCCCTCGTTGCCCGAACGAACATCCGGCCAGCCCCGCCCGAGGTGGTCGATATGAGCTAGGACAAGGACCGGGGAGTCGGCCAGCGCCGGGTCGGCGCCCGGCACACGGGCAACCAGGTTGACGAGCTCCATCTCACGTTCTGGCTCGCCGCCCGTCCACCGCCAGCTCTGGCGAAAACCTTCGTCCCCCGCCGGCTCGAGATCGCTTTCACCAAGCCATGTTTCGACCTTGGCTGTAGCGCGAGCGAGACCCTCGGAGCCGAGACCGCGCCCCTCGAGGGAGGGATCGGCGAGCTCGGCCACTCTGCGGCCCAGGGCACCGGCATCGTAGGCCGGCGGCAGCTCGGCGAGCGGCGCTCGCGGTGGCAACGTGAGCTCCGGCATCTCGCCGTCGGTGAGGTTGCGCACCATTGGCGAGCTCAGAGGCTGCCACATCCCCTTGGCAACGTTCTCCGGCTCGTCACCGCGGAAGGCGAGGTAGGAGTATCGGGTGTAGTGTGGCAGCTTGCGTCCGAGACCGGGAATCGCCGCCACCGGGGCCGCTGCTACCCAGCCAACCGCCATCTCGGGATCGCCGGCGGCCCTCGCCATCAGCACCAGAGAGTGATCGCTGCGCGGAAGCGAATCTCCGACCAGCGCCACCCGCTCGGCCTCCACCGCGACCCCCTGGTCGGCGACCCGGCGGGCAATCTCCTCACCGAAAATATTGCTCCAGCCCAGCACCCAGACCGGGGTGTCGGGCAGGGCCTCGAGCTCGGAGTCGAGGACGGTTCGCGCGGTTGCAGGTCTGGCCCAGTCGCTGGCGACCTGCCTCCAGGAAGCCAACTCCTCCTCTGACGCCGCGGACGGTAGCACGAAGAGCGGGTCCTTGCTTCCAAAGACGGTCGACAGGGCAGGAGGAACTTCCAGCGGGTCGAGGCGGCGCATCACGTCGAACGCCGGGTCCACGTCCACCCGAATCGGTCGCGCAGGACAGGGCACCTCGACGATGCAGTCCCGTCCGCAGGAGCCGGCCTCGACCCACACCGGTTCCGTCCTTCCCTCTACTGTCACGGCCACCGGGACGGTGATGGGGAACGGGTCCTCCTCCTGAACCTGACGCAGGTGGACCGCTACCCTCCACGGCGCCTCTCCCGGCGCGCCCTCCTCTACCCTCGCCTCGCGGATCTCGAGTTGAGGCGCTCCAGTGCGTCCGATCCACTCTTCGATGAAGGGGACCCAATCGCCTCCCGTCTCGTCGGTGAAGGCCTCCGCGATGTCCGAAAAGGCAGCACGGGAGAAGCGGTTCTCCTTGTCGAAGAGGGACATCGCAGCCAGAAACTCCTCGTCACCCACAGCGCGCCGCGCCATGTGGAAGAGCATCAGGCACTTTCCATAACCCACTGCCTCCGAGGCCGCCGAGTGCCGGGAACCGAACTCGGAGAGCGGAAAATCCTCACCTCCCGAAACCATGTCGGTGAACTTCTTGAGCGTCGCGCGACGGTAGGTGATGCCCTCGCCGCGCTGCTCGGCGAAGAGGTGGTCCGCCATGTAGGCGGTGATCCCCTCGCACCAGTTGCCGTGCTCGGAGTCGACGTAGATCGAGTTGCCCCACCAGTTGTGCAGGAGCTCATGCGGATAAGACGAGGTGAGGATCCAAGGGAAGCGGATGACGCGTGGCCCGAGAAGGGTGAACCCGGGCATCCCATAGCCGGTTTCCCAGAAGTTCTCTACCAGGGCGAAGGAGGCGTAGGGAAACGGCGGCAGCATCTCCTCGTACAGCTTCAGGTAGCGGGCGGTGGCATCCAGGTACCGCTGTGCCAGGGCCGCGTCCTCCTCACGCAGGAACGCAAAAACCTCCACATCGTCCGCCATCCGCGAGTACTCGTGCCATGGTCCCGCCACCAGGTAGACCTCCTCGGTAGGGTCCTCCAAGAGCCAGATGGTCGTCCAGCTGCCGTCGGCGGTGGCCTGGTGGCTGGTTCGGCGCCCCTGAGAAACCACCTTCCACGGCGGCGCCAGGTCCGTCAACTTTAGCTCGAAGGTCATCAGCCCATCGCCGAATGTCGGGACCCAGAAGCTGGTGCCCGCGAGAAACACGCCGCGCTCGTCGATGATCCCCGGCGTTTCGGAGAAGCTGCGTTGGTACTCCTCACCCTGGGTCGCGAGCGGGTGGTTGATCTCACCCCCGTAGACGAGCTCCACCTCACCCTCAGCGCCCTCCTCAGAAATAAGGAGAAAGGCCTCGAGCGGCACCGTCTCGGCGACGGTGTCGGTAGTCGCGTTGATGCCGAAAAATTCGGCCGTCACCGGACCGTCCACCTGTTCCAGACGCCAACCCGGCGTTCTGACCTCGGGGTCCAGGCCGGCATGGAGAACGAACCGGTAGGCGCCCGACGGGTCCGGTTCCACCGCTGCGGCGAAGTCCAGAGAGTCCGCCACCTGCAGAATGTGTGTGGTCGGCTGAATCTGAACGGTCAAGCGGTGGTGCACCGTTTCAGCAGCTACGCTCGTGGACGCGAAGCAGAGCACCGTGGCGACACCCAGAAAACCGATCCTTCTCATGTTGACCCCTCCGGCCGGCATTCTACTCCTCCAGCCCGCATTATTCATGAGGTGTCTCTAGCCCGCATTTCTCACCAGCTTCCTGCTGCGGCAAGGAATGTGCCCGCAAGACCTGCGGTTGATCGGTTTGAAAAGGTGGGCCCTAATCTCATTGCCCAGGAGGACCCGATGATCACCGTGGTAGCAGGCACGAACCGTCCAGGATCGAACACGCTCAAGGTGGCCCACCTTGCGTCCGAGGCCCTTCAGAAGGTCGGCGAAGAGGCTTCTCTCCTCGATCTCGCCGATCTCCCGCAAGAAATCTACGCCGGGTCGAGCTACGCGTCCAAACCCCCGGAGTTCGAAATCTTCCAGGAAAAGATGCTCGCCACCGACGGCATTCTCACCGTTGTCCCCGAGTACAACGGCTCCTACCCGGGGGTTCTCAAGCACTTTATCGACATGCTTCGATTCCCGGAGAGCCTGTACGAGAAGCCAGCGGCCTTCATCGGCATCGCCGCAGGCCCGTGGGGCGCTCTCCGCGCCGTGGAGCATCTGGAAATGGTATTCCAGTATCGCCACGCCCACCTCTTCGGCCGGCGCGTCTTTCTCCCCGGCATTTCCCAGCTCCTCGACGAGGAGGGAAGGCTTGCCGATCCCGCCCTGGAGGAACGGCTCCACGAAATGGTCACCGGATTCGCGGCCTTCTGCAGACGTTTGCTATGATGTGCGCTGCGTCCGCAC
>DAOWFV010000160.1 GCA_030637805.1 Acidobacteriota bacterium
CGTGCGATTGTCATTCCCGAGACGGCTCAGGTTGTCCTCGAGGCGTGAGGAGGGCAAGAGGAAAACGAAGGGAGGGATGGGCCCCAGCTGTTCACAGGCGCCTACCCGATCCGTGGTGGGTAGCCGCAGGCCTCGAGGAGAGCTGTTACGGTCTCGAGCCGAGCACGCAGCACTTCGGGGTCTTCGTCGAGACGACTGTTGCGTGGGGCCCACTTTGCGTCGGCGCGGTCCTCGCGGATGTCGAGCTTGGCGAAATTCTCGGAGTCGACAAGACTGTGCATCGAGGCTCGGACCGACTCGCCGCCGAAGAGGGAGCGCAGGCTGCCATCCTCGGTGGCCGAAAAGCGCAGACGCTCGTCGAGCTGGTGATCGCCGATCTGGAGGTCCTTGAAGATGCCGAGCTTGACCATCAGCCGACCGCCGGTGTCGGTCAGCTCGGCCGTCCATCGGAGGGGGCCGGTGAGGGCGAGCCGCAGCGAGGCCCCGCCCGGGTTGTACTGGGAGGCGTTCTGGATGGTGTAACGGCAGCTATAACCGCGGTACAGACCCTCGACCACGGTGCCGAGGGGCCCCACCCGGCGGCTGGTGCCCAGCTCGAAGGCCGGAGCGAGGCGCTCCGCCCGCTTGCGGCCGTGGTGATGCACGAAAAACAACAACACGACCAATCCAGCTCCCGCAGCCGCCGCGCCGAGGATGATGGGGAGAATATCGTCAATCATGGTTTATCGCCTCCAGTGTACCCCCTACAATTCAAGGTCAGGGGTGATGTCGTTGTTCGCAAGCAGGAGGAGTTGGTGATCCGGGTCAGCGGTCTGTACATCTACCCGGTCAAGTCCTGCGCTGGGCTGGCCGTCGAAGAAGCCGTGGTCGAGGCTACTGGCTTTGCCCTCGACCGGCGATGGATGGTAGTGGACGCCGACGGCGGGTTCCTCAGCCAACGCCGGGTCCCGAAGCTCGCCGTCGTGAGGGTCGCGGTCGGGGAGTCGTGCCTGTCGCTGAGCGCGCCGGGGCTGCCGGAGCTCGAGGTGACCTTCAAGGAGCCACCCGGTCCGCTGCGCACCGTCACGGTGTGGCAGGACAGCTGTGCGGCGGTGGACGAGGGCGACGCCGCAGCGGAGTGGTTTTCGCGACACCTCGGCTGCGACGCGCGTCTGGTCCGTCTGGCCGGCGATGACGCGCGTCCGTTGGTAGCCTCTTCGGGGAGTCCACGGGACATGGTCTCATTCGCCGATGCCTTCCCGTTTCTACTGGTCTCTGAGGCTTCGCTGGAGGAGCTCAACCGACGGCTCGCGGTACCGGTTCCGATGGACAGGTTTCGCCCCAACATCGTGGTTTCCGGATGCGGGGCCCACGCCGAGGATGGATGGCGTCGGGTGTTGATCGGTGATCTACCGTTTCGCGTCGCCAAACCGTGCGCTCGCTGTGTGATCACGACCACCGACCAAGACACCGGAGAGCGCGGCCCGGAGCCCCTTAAGACCCTCTCCGCCTACCGAAAGCTCGACGGAAAGGTCGTTTTCGGGCAGAATCTGGTGCACGAGGGAGAAGGTACCGTTCGGGTCGGCGACGAACTGCGCGCGATAAGCGGTGTTTAACTGCGACAACTGTTAGAATGAAGCCGTGCAAGAGCGGACGATGGAGATGCCGGTAGTGAAGACCGTTCGCCGAGCGGGGTGGGTCGGTCTGCTCTGCAACCTGCTTCTGGCGGCGGCGAAGGCGGCCGCGGGCGTCTTCGGCCACAGCCAAGCGGTGCTGGCCGACGCGCTCCACAGCCTCACGGACTCGGTAACCGACGTCGCGGTGATCCTGGGCGTTCGCTACTGGACGGCGCCGGCGGACGAGGATCATCCGCACGGCCACGGCCGCATCGAGACCCTGGTCACGGTGATCATCGGTTTCTCAATCGGGCTGGTGGCGGTCGGCATGGGCTGGCAGGCGATCCGCGGACTGCGCCACGGCGAGGATGTTCGGCCTCCTGCAGGCATTGCTCTTGGCGTCGCCCTGCTCTCGATCGGGGTGAAGGAGGCTCTTTACCGGTGGACCGCAGGCGTCGGACGCACGGTGAACTCACCGGCGCTGGTGGCCAACGCATGGCACCACCGCTCCGACGCCATCTCGTCGATTCCGGCTGCGCTGGCTGTCGCGGTGGCCCTGTTGGTGCCAGGCTGGGCATTCGTCGATCGCGTGGGCGCAATTGTGGTCTGCATTTTCATCCTCTATGCAGCGTGGAGGATCTTGCACCCTGCCCTCAACCAGCTCATCGATGCCGGGGCCCCACCGGAAGAGCGTCGCCGTATCGAGGAGCTAGCCCTCGAGGTGGACGGGGTCGAGGCGGCGCACGCCCTGCGTACCCGTTATGTGGGGGCGAAGCTGGCGGTGGAACTGCACTTGGAGGTGGACGGCGGGCTGAGCGTCGGAGAGGGCCATGCGATTGCCCAGGCTGTGCGCAGGCGTCTTCTCGCGGAGGGCCCGGATGTCGTCGACGCCATGGTCCAGATCGAGCCCTACCGACTGCGTTCGGCGGAGTAGACGACTGATTATTTGCCTCTTCGAAGAGCCATGATCTTGTCGGAGACGGAGGAGAGATGGGAAGTCTGAAGGCGTATGCCGGGGTGGCGAGGGCGCCCTTCCTGCTTCTGCCGCCGACGCTGGTGGCCAGCGGGGCGGCGGCTGCGGCATGGGATGGCTCATTCTCGTGGTCGCGGACCCTGCTCGCGTTGGTCGGCATGGTGGCGCTTCACATGGCGGTGAACATCCTCAACGAGTGGGGCGATCTGCGCACCGGCATCGACCTCGCGACTGAGCGCACCCCTTTCTCCGGCGGCAGCGGGACCCTTCCTGCGGGCGGTCTCAGTCCGCGGGCGGCGCTGGTATTCGGTCTCGCCTGCGCGGGAGTTGGGCTGGCCATCGGGGTTTGGTTCCTGACCATCGTTGGCTGGATCCTGCTACCCATCGTGTTGGCCGGGGCGGTCTGCGTCCTGGCCTACACCCAGGTGCTGGCACGGTTGGGCATCGGGGAGGTGGCGGCCGGTCTCGGTCTCGGCGCCGGGCCGGTGGTGGGCACCGCTCTGGTGCAGAACGGAACCTGGAGTTCGGCCGCCGTGGCGGCCTCGATTCCTGCCTTTTTGATGACTTTCAACCTGCTGCTTCTCAACGAGTTCCCCGACGAGGCCGCGGACCGTGAGGGAGGCCGGCGCAACCTGGTGATCCTGCTCGGCCGCAAGGCGGCGGCTCGGGTCTACGCGCTCGCCACCCTCGGGGTGCCGGTCTCCATCATCGCAGCCGTGCTGACGGGGGTGCTGCCCGGGCCTTGCCTCGCGGCGGTGCTGCCGTCGCTGCTGCTGGTCAAACCGCTGAGTTGGGCTGTCGGCGACATGGATTCGCCGGTGCCGATCCCGGCCCTGGGCGCCAACGTCGCCTGGAACCTCGCCACCAACACCGTCATCGCACTGGCCTTGATCGCGGCAATCCTCCTTCGGGCCTGAACCGATTGTTTCCACGCCCGCATCCGCGCCCAGTGTTCAGGAGGGCGCTTCGGATTTAGCGCGCCCTTTCTATCGTCGCGCTCCCCGAGAGGATGCCAGGCACCGATTCGCGAAGACACGCAGCCTTCGTGAGACGAGTTGCTGCGAATCGAGAGCCAGGCACCTCCGAAGCAGCGCGCCCGTAACTCAAAACTAAAAACTCAAAACTAAAAACTCTTACGCCTTCCGGTGCCGCGCGAGAAACTCCTTCGCGCCTTCTGCTCCCATGTAGCGACCGAGGATCCGCGGCGAGGTCTGGCGCAGGTCGACCATCACCAGCACGTCGAGGACATCTGCGAAGGCGGGGTCGACGTTGAAGCCGAGGAGACGCCCGCCGAGCTTGAGGTACTGCTTGAGCAAGATCGGCAGACCCTTCTGGTCGATTTCGATCTCGGCGATGAAGGACGACACATCGTCGAGATCGCGGAGGTCGGCCGGCAAAAAGTGTGCTCCCCGCAGCCTTTCCTCGCGGAACGGAGTGCGTGGTCGAACCCACCGCGACCACTGGTGTTGGAAGGCATTCTGTTTGAGGAAGGCCGCGATGAACTGCTGCGAGGCGGCGCGATACTCGGCGCTGATGCTGACCGGCCCGAAGAGAACCGGGCATTGCGGATGGGCGAGGGCGAAGCGGCCGAGGCCCTTCCACAGTAGGAGGAGGCCTGAAAAGCTGCGCTGGTACTCCGGACGAATGAAGGACCGCCCCAGCTCCAGAGCCGGCCCCATGCACTCGAAGAGGCGGGGATCGAAGCGAAAGAGGGTCGATGTATAAAGCGCCTCGAGGCCGCCGGCGGCGAGGAGACGGTCGGTGTACCCGATGCGGTAAGCGCCGACCACCTCCAACCGCTTCCGCTCCCAGATGAAGAGGTGCTGGTAACTGTTGTCGAAGCCATCGAGGTCGGCCTCGCGGCCGGTGCCCTCGCCCACCTCGCGAAACGTGAGCTCGCGCAGGCGCCCGATTTCGCGAAGCAGGTTGGGGATCTGGGACGCCTCGGCGACATAGACCCGCTGCCGGCCTGCGTCCACGAGCAACTGGCCGGGGGCCAGGGCCGAGACCTCCTCCTCGAGCTGCTCGGGGTCCACCGGGTCGACGATGGGCTGCGAGTCAGCGGGAGTGCACCGCGGCTGAACCGCAGCGTCGGTCTCTGGTGGACGCGCGGAGAGCACCTCGGTACGTCCCCTCAAGTAGGCCACCATCTCTTCGGGGTTGGTGAACCTCTGGAGGCGAGCGAAGGGGATCGGCCCACCGATCCCCATCTCGATGGTGGCGCCCCGACGATTGAGGAGCTCCCGCGGAAGGAGGGCGGTACGCAGGGACGGGTGGAGGAGGCCGGCCGCTTGAAAAAGGAGCCCGTTGCGGCCGCGAAACCACGCCGGCACCGCCGGGCAGGAGGCGCCGTGGATGAGGCGTGCCACGGTCGAGCTCCAGGGCGGGTCCACCACCTTGAGCAGCCTGAGATCGAGGTGGGCGACCTCGCCGGCGGGCAGGACCACCAGCAACCCACCGTCCGCGAGCCAGCGTTTCGCGTGGCGGAGGGCTGTCACATTGCGTCGCGTTGCGTCGTGGGTGTCGAAGGGGTCCACCATGAAAAAAAGCTCGCGCAGCTCGGGAATGCGGCCGAGCATGTAGTTGGCGAGCAACCGCACGTCAGGCCTCACCGAGCGCAGGACCAGCGCCAGGGCGAGGCCTTCGAGGCCTCCGAAAGGGTGGTTGGCAACCACCACCGCGGCACCGCTTGCCGGAACCCGTGCAAGATCCTCGTCGCGCACCTCGAGGCGCAGCTCCAGGCGGTGGAAGATCTCCTCGATGAACTCCGAGGGGTTGTCGACGGGTGGGATGCTCGCATACACGCGGCCCATTTTTCTCAGTCCCAGGAGGCGGTCGAGTGGGGCCGCGAGGAGTGTCGGAAGCCCGGGCCGGTCCGTCGTGCGGCGCAGAGAGAAGACGGTATCCCGTTCCTCGCTCATCTCTCACCGAGTTTCTGGATAGCGCTGCGCCAACCGCCGGTAGGCGAGGGCCTCACGCAGGAAAGGGATGGCGCCCAGGGGACGATGACCCCGGGCACGGTTTGCAGCGCCGATCTCGAAGAGGGTGCGGAACTGGATGAAGAGTGTGCGGTAGGCGTCCGCGAGCTTCGCCGACGGGTCCCAGATATGAGTGGCCTCGCCGCTGGCGCCGTTGATCTCGACGATCTTCAGATCCTCACCGCGGAGGAAGGCGTCCAGGGTGCCAAAGCGGATGTCGAATCGTCCGAAATAGAACCCTTCCATCGAATGGGCGATCTCGTCGATGCGCTCGAAAAGGGCCGGCGTGACCAGAGGCGTGCCGTCGCGGAAGATCGTTCCCTGGCAGTGGTTGCCCGAGAAAACCAAGGTGCGGCGCTCGCCCGGCTCGAGCACCCGGTCGCGCTCCTCGGGGAACCGGCGGAGGTAGAGCGAGCGCAGACGGCTCGCGCGCGGGTCGTCCTCGACGAGCTGCTGAAGGGTGCGGCGGCCGTCGCCGACAACCTCCGGAAAGAGCTTCAACGTGATGGAGAAGATGGTCCCCCGCGCCTCGCCCGGCCGCCGCCAGTAGAGCAACCCCGCCTCTCGGGCATCGGCCAGCTCCGAGGCCCCACCGGTGACCGGGGTGTCTGGCGCGGGAGCCTCCACCAGCTCCTGCAACATCACCCGTCCGCCGGGTGGGAAGCCCTCGAGGTAATGAGCGAGCTCGTCGTCGTTGAAGACCGGTCGAACCCCGTCGCCGCGTTGGCCTACGTCGGGCTTGACCACCAGCGGGTAACGGAGGCCGCGGGCCGCCATGACCTCGCGAGCGCGATGCAGGAGCTCCCTGCGGGTGGCCATGGCGGGCCGCTCGACGATCTCCCAGGCAGCCACGAGATCGGAGTGTTCAGGAGGCACCAGGCCGAGGATTTCGGACTTCGTCTCGCCGATGAAACCGCCCGAGTAGATCGAGGGGTTGGCTGCGGTGGGCAGGGTGAGCGAGCGGTGGCGCACCGAGAGCCAGAGCCAGTAGACAAAGACAGGGATATAAAAGAACCACGGTGGCCAGAGCTCGAAGGAGGAAAAGACCGGCGCTTCCGCCTCACCCTCGCCGGGGAGCTGGTCGAGCGCCCGCGCCGCCCGCCGCTGCAGGAGCGCCAGGAGCAGCAGCGCCGTGACGGCGACCGGCCAGCGCAGATCGCCGAGGAGAGGAAGAACCCGCTCGCCGAGGGCGATTGTGAGATGGAGCAGGACCAGGGTCCAGACCAGGGACGCCCCCACCGCAACCGCAACAAAACGGCCGAGCGGGGCTCGCAGCACTCCCGCGCTGACGTAGGTGGGCAAACGCATGCCGGGCACGAAACGGGATACGAGCACC
>DAOWFV010000031.1 GCA_030637805.1 Acidobacteriota bacterium
CGAGCCGATGAACACTGACCACGTCCAGAGCCCGTGGATTGACATGCCGAAATTCAAAAATGTTGCCCCTGCCCCACTTCTCCTTTTCCCCTCTGCTCCTCCGCGCCCTGGGTGCTACACTTCGCGGAGAGGGACAGACCATGACCAAGCGACACGCGATGCTGGCATCAGTGGCAATTCTGGCAGCGACGATCCTGCTGCCGGCATGCGGCCCGGAGCCGACTCCTGAGCAACGCCTCGAGCAGGCCCGGTACAACCACGAGATCTTCCCTGTCGGCGCCAAAACCCTGTATGGCGAGGACGGCGAACCGACTCTGCTGGTGGATTTGCAGGTGGCGAACAAGGGCGGCGTGCCCCTCGAGCACCTCACGGTGCTGGTGTTGGTGCGGGGCGGCGACGGCACGGAGAAAGCATCGCGCAGGGTCACTCTCAACCTCGGAGACCTCCGGCCCGGCATCGGGGCGCGGGTGTCCGGGTCGCTGCCCGGCATAGAGCTCGGAGAGGCGGACGAGGTGACTGTCGAGCTGGAGCACAACCTACCTCCCGATGTCCTCCGCGAGTTTCCAGAGTTCGCCGAGGTTAATTGACCGGGCCGGGCGGCAGCTCGGGTAACCCGAAGCGTTCCATGAGGATGCTTCGCATGCGGGGTAGGACGTCGGTTTCGAAGACCCCGAGAGAGGCCGGGGCCATCCGTGCCATCGCCACTCGGGTCGCCTCGATCAGCCTCAGGCCTTCGCAGAGCCGGAGCTCCGGATCGGACTCGAGGGTCCTCCGCGTGACGTCGAGCATTAGCTCGCAGCGCGCATCGAGGTGTGTTTGGAAGTCGTCTTCGATCATCTCGGCACCATTCAACCCTGGTAACGAAGGAGCAAACGGTGGTATTTCAGGACCCTGAAGGATTTTTGGCCGAGGTCGAGACGATCGCCCGCCTCGGGGGCGAGAAGCTCATGGCCTATTGGCGCTCTCTCGACCCCAGCGAGGTAACGGAGAAGGCGCGCAACGACCTGGTTTCGGCCGCCGACTTTGCTTCGGAGGAGGCGATTCTCTCGGCCATCCGTGAGCGCTTCCCGGGGCACACGGTTCTTTCGGAGGAGGCCGGCTGGAGCAACGCTGACGGGTCGGGCCCGACCTGGATCGTCGACCCCCTCGACGGCACCACCAACTTCGTCCATGGAATTCCCCAGTTCGCGGTCTCGATCGGGGTCGCGGTTGAAGGGCGAGTCGCCTTCGGAGTCATTCTCGACCCCTGCAAAGGTGACATATTCACCGCCGCCCGCGGACGCGGGGCCCGGTGGAACGGCAGCCAGTGCCGGGTCAGCGACCGACCCGGCCTCGCCGGGGCGCTCCTCGCGACCGGCTTTCCGTTCCGCGCCCATGGCCTCCTCGATGTCTACCTCGCAATATTCCGCGATGTCTTCCTGCGGTGCAAGGCCATCCGCCGGCCCGGGGCAGCGGCCCTCGACCTCGCCTACACCGCCTGCGGCCTCTTCGACGGTTTTTTCGAGTTCAAGCTTTCGGCCTGGGATGTCGCCGCGGGTGCGCTGCTGGTGGAGGAGGCCGGCGGCACGGCCACAGATATGGACGGCGGCGACGGGTATCTCGACAGCGGCGACGTCGTCTGCGGCCCGTCGGGGGTGCACCGAGAACTCCTGGAAGCTGTGACCCGACATCGTGATCAGTGGCAGAAAACCACACCATGAGGGTGTCGAAGGTCACTGTCAAAGTATTGTGAAATCCCACAGCCGCGTTATACTTCGGCCATGACCGAGCAGCCGCTCAGCCGCGAGGCCTTGCGCGAAAAAGTCCAGGAGGCCATTAATTGGACGCGGGAGGAGCGGTTCATCGAGGCGATCTTGGTTTTCGAGGATCATCTGAGCAATCTCTCCGAAGGCGATCTCCAGGACAAGCGGCTCGCGGCATTCGCTTTCTCCTACTACGGTCTTTGCGTGGCAATGGTCAAGCGCAAGTATGCGGAGGCATTGAAATACTGCAACATCTCCGTCAAGGCCAACTTCATGGAGCCTGAGCACCGCCTCAACCTGGCCCAGGTCTATCTCGAGCGGGACGACCGCAGAAAGGCGATCGAGCA
>DAOWFV010000155.1 GCA_030637805.1 Acidobacteriota bacterium
ATCATCCTCGCTGACGAGGAGCGGGCCGCCGAGCACGGTGACCGGGTCGTCTGGCTCGATGGGGTGGGGTGCGCCACCGCCAGCATGTCGGTGCTCCGGCGACCGCATCTGGTGGGTCTTCCCTCGGCGCAGGACGCGGCCGGCCAAGCGTACGAGATGGCCGGTATCGGGGCCGGAGACGTTGATGTCGCCGAGGTCCACGACTGCTTCACCATCGCTGAGATCATGGCCTATGAGGACCTCGGCTTCTGCGCCAGGGGCGACGGCGGTCCGTTCATCGAGGAGAAGCGCTCGTACGTCGGCGGCGAGGTGGCGGTCAACGTCGACGGCGGGCTCAAGGCGAAGGGCCATCCTATCGGTGCGACCGGCGTGTCGATGGCCTACGAGATTGTCACTCAGCTGCGTGGTGATGCGGGCGACCGCCAGGTCCCGGATGCGTCGGTGGGTCTGACCCACAACGTCGGCGGCATCGGACAGTACACCTTCGTCCACGTTTTCAAGGGGGATTGAGCGATGCCGAGCTGGTTTGGAAAAATCAACTTCGTACCCTACTCGAAGGTCTCGGACTTCGCGGTCCATCTCAAGGACGGTCGGCTCATGGCGTCCGTTTGCGCCGACTGCGGAGCCCACAGCTTCCCGCCCCGCGCCGACTGCGCCGAGTGCATGAGTGGGAGCTTCGCCTTCCAAGAGGTGAGCGGCCAAGGCACGGTTTACACCCACTCGACGGTGGCGGCCGCGCCCACCGGCTTTGACGACGTCGCTCCCTACACGGTGGCTGTGGTCGACCTCGAGGAGGGCGGACGGCTCCTCGCCTGGATTGGCGACACCATCGATGAGGTCGAGATCGGCATGCCGGTCCAGGTGGTCCCGAGGATCTTCGAGGAGCTGGAAGACATCCGGGTCTACTACACCATCGAGCAACCGGGCACCACCTGGGGGAAGGCGCCGAACGCCTCGTAGCGAATCCCGGCGGCACATCGTCAGGTACTAGTCTGCATATCTCACCAGCTGCCGGCTGCGGCCGGCGATGCACCCGCCCATTCCGGCTCCCGCCGGAACGGGTCCCTACCCAGCGTCGTTTTCTCGCCTCGGGGTGCTCGACGTACTGAAGAGCACGACTCCGCGCCCCTCGGGTCGAAAACACCACTGGGCACAGCCCCTCGCCGCCCTCGCGACGGCACCCGGTGAGATATGCAGACTAGGGGGCGTACTCGAATCCCTCCAGTTGGGGGTCACGATCGAGATGGGGAGTCGCGGGGTCTGGGGGAGAAAAACCCGGATGATCAGATTTTTTTGCGGCAGGGTGTGACCGCAGCGCCCTTGCAGGTACATTCATGGCGATGGAACTGGAAGATCTGGTTGCTGACCTCGCCCCCCGCGTACTGCGCTACAGCCGAGGACGGACGCGCTGCCCCCACCTCGCCGAGGAGGTTGCCCAGGATGCGTTGAGCGCCCTGGTGCAACGGTGGCGCCGCAGCGGACCACCGGAGAACCCGACCGCCTTCGTTTTTGCCATCGCCCGCCGCCGCAGTGCCCGGGCACTCCTCCGGCGCCGCCTGATGGTGCCCCTTGAGGCGCTGCTCGACCGCCCGAGTCCGGCTCCGGACCCGGCCGAGAAGACGCAACGTCGGGCCGCGGTGGACGAGGCCTTGGCCGCCCTGGGCCGACTGGCGGCCCGCGATCGTGAGGTCCTGCTGTTGGTGGCCGGCGGCGAGCTTGACCTCGGCAGCGTCGGTGAAATCCTCGGCATTTCCGGTTCGGCGGTCAAGATGCGAGTACACCGGGCGCGGCGGCGCCTGGCCAAGCTGTCGGAGGAGAACCATGAAGCAAGCTGATGTCGACGAGTACCTTCGCCAGGCCCTTGAGCCAGAGCCCGACACCGCCCGCAGAGTGGCTCGTCAGGCCCTGAGTTCGCCGACCCCTGCTCGCAGTCTCTCCTGGCGGCTGGTGGTTGTTCCAGCGATGCTAGTCCTGGTAGCCATCGTGGGCTCGCTGTGGTGGAGGCTCGGATCGTCGTCGTCGCCGGCACCAGCTCCGGCGGTGCCGTCAGTAGTCATCGTCGAGCGGGCGCAGCGGCCCGCCTTTGAAATTACCAATTCAGGCGGCGTAGTCGCCGTCACCACTTCAACCGGCCAGGTGATGGCCATAGTTTCCGGAGGTACCTCATGAATCGAACTGGTCTCGTTATCGTAACGTGCGGCCTGGTAGTGCTGTCCGCAGTGCTCCCCGCGGCGGCGAGCAACGGCTCCCAGGAGGAGGCGCTGAGCATCGACCTCAAAGACGCGGACATCCACGACGTTCTGAACATCTTCGCCGAGATGACCCGCAGCGAACTGGTGGTCGATCCCGGGCTCAGCGGTACCGTAACCATCGGTCTGAACAAGGTCTCCTGGATGACTGCCCTCGACGCTGCCTGCGAGAGTGCCGGCTGCCAGTGGCAGTTGGCTGGCGGTTTTCCCCGGGTGCTCACGGTGATCCCTGTCCAACCCTCTGCGAGCCACGATGGATTGGCTGAACCGATCACTCTGCGTCTTGAGGATGCAGCCGCCACCGAGGTTTTCCAAAACTTTGCCCAGGTGATGG
>DAOWFV010000004.1 GCA_030637805.1 Acidobacteriota bacterium
AAGACCTCGGCGGAAATCACCGATCTGCTCGCGCCGCACGTGGACCGCGTCTTTCGCGGCCGCCAAGTGGCGGGCTGGGTTATCGAACGAAATGCCGCCGGGTTCGATGAGATGACTGATCTGCCCAAGGATCTGCGCCTCCGCCTGGCACGCAGCTTCACGATTGCCGAGCCGGTTGTCTTGGAGGAGACTACGAGCTCTGACGGCTCGCGAAAGTATCTCTTCGGGTTGACCGACGGGTTGAGCATCGAGGGAGTTGCGATGCGCGAGGGCGCCAAGGCCACCTTCTGTCTTTCTTCACAGGCCGGATGCGCGGTGGGTTGTACTTTCTGCGTGACCGGCGTCCTCGGTGCCGGCCGCAATCTCCTCGCGGAGGAGATCGTCGGTCAGTACCGGGCCATGCTGCGCCGCCTCGACAGCGAGATTGAACGGGTCAATCTCGTCTTCATGGGAATGGGCGAGCCGCTGCTCAACACCGACAACCTCGGCCGCGCCCTCGACGTCCTGACAGAGAAGGTCAGCCCCAAACGCATCACAGTGTCGACCGCCGGGGTGCTTCCCGGAATCCGCTGGCTGGCCAAGCGTCCGCGGCCACCCAAGCTCGCCATCTCTCTCAACGCCCCCGACCAGGAACGCAGGCTCCAGATCATGCCGATCGCCCGGCGTTATCCCCTCGATGATCTCTTTGTCGAGCTTCGCCGATTCCCCCTCGAGCGAGGACGCCGCATCACCTTCGAGTACGTTCTGATTGATGGTTTCAACGATGCTGTGGAGGACGCCCGGGCGCTCGCCCGACTCATCCGTGGCATCCCCGCCAAGGTCAACGTCATCCCTCTCAACGAGGACGCCGAGCACTTTCCCGATCTTCGGCGCCCGGACGAGCAGACCGTGGACCGCTTTGCTGCGGCGCTCCGTGATGGTGGGTATGCGGCCACCGTACGCTGGTCGCGGGGCGCCGACGTCGCCGCCGCATGCGGACAGTTGCGGGGTCGTCAATCCGCAGGATCTTCCGGGCCGGTCCCGGCGACCCGGTAGACGAGCGACCACTGTCGCCCTGAAGCAGCCCCATCGCGGCGGTGGGAGGCGAGTTCCGGGGAAGCCGCGGTGCAGGAACCGACCTCGGTAACTGTCTGCGAGCCGAGACCGAGCCCCTCGAGACGCGCGGCGAGAAACCCCCTCAGATCCACATGATTGCCGTCCCGCCACCTGCTCTCCTCCACCGGGAGGGCGCCGAGAGCCTCGATGACCTCGGGTCCAACCGGATAGTTTGGTGCCGAAACAGCGGGCCCAAGACCGGCTGCGAGGCTGTCTGCAGAGACCCCGAACTCGATCTCGAAGCGGCGGACCACCGCACCCACGACGTCGCACGCGGCTCCCCGCCAGCCGGCGTGAACGGCAGCGACGACTCCTCCGCCAGCGATCAGAACCGGGACGCAGTCGGCCGTCCACACCAGAAGCCCTACCCCAGCCTCTGGGGTGATCAGGGCGTCGCAGCGGCCGACGCAGGCGGCGTCGCGCAGAGTTTGGCCGGGTTTCGAGCCGAGGGAGGCGACCAGGTTTCCGTGGATCTGGTCGCACCAGCGAATGGCGCGTAGACCCGGTTTTAGAGCATCGAGAGCCGCGCCGGCCCTGTCGGGGCGCGCGGATCCTCCGCGGGCGGGGCCAAGAGAAAAAAGCATGCGCGCCTCACGTGATCGAAGTTCCAACGCGCGGTCACTACCCACGATCAGCTCGGGCCCCAACGGCGTTTTCCTCTCGACCATCATCAGACCCCAATGATACAATTCATGCCCCGGGGGGACTTTGAGAGGCCACGTCATCGCCATTGCCGGCGCCTTCCAACACAGCAGGGCGCGACGCCCGGGCCGGCATCACCGCTTGTGATCCGCCTGCGCAACCTCTCGAAGGACTACGAGCGACGGAAAATCCTCCGCGGTATTGATCTGCAGGTGGACGCCGGGGAGTTCGTTTTCCTAACCGGTCCTTCGGGGGCCGGAAAGACCACGCTGCTTCGCCTGTTGTACGCTGCCGAGAGCCCGAGCGCTGGTGAGGTATGGGTCGCGGGACGGAGGTTGGACGAATTGCCGCGAGCCCAGCTTCCCCTGCTTCGACGAAAGATCGGCGTCATCTTTCAGGACTTCAAGCTGCTCAGGCGCAAGAACGTATTGGAAAACATCACCTTCGCGCTCCGTATTCACGGCGTGGCACCGCGCGAGGCCCAGCGCCGTGCGCTCCAAGTCCTCAAACGTCTCGGGCTTCACCACCGCCAGACGGCGCTGCCGGATGCCCTTTCGGGAGGCGAGCAACAACGGGTCGCGATCGCGCGTGCCCTCGCCTACCAGCCGCGGTTGATTCTTGCTGACGAACCGACCGGCAATCTCGACGCCGATCTCGCTTCCGAGCTCCTGAGTCTGCTCTGCGACATCAATTACCAGGGGGCTACGGTACTGGTGGCGACCCATGACCATGCTCTCCTCGAGTCTCTCCCCGCACGCACCCTGGTCCTCCACCACGGGCAGATCCACTATGACGGGATGTGGCCGCCGTGATCCGGCATGCTCTCGCGGAGGGTTGGCTTCTGCTGCGCCAGCGGGGAGCGGTGAGCGTGGTCCTCGCCCTCGCCCTGGCGGTACCGATCTCTCTGGCCGGGGTTGGGCTGAGTCTTCATCGTTGGCTGGGACCGGTGGCCGCGATGTCCGGTCAGGCGAGTGTGGTGGCGGTCCTCCTTCATCCTCGGTTGGACGGCGAACAGCGGAGCAATTGGATCAGCGAGGAGGCCAAGGCCCACCCTGAATGGGTCATCACCGAGATCTCGCGTGAGGATCTGGTCGAACGGCTCGAACGATGGTTTCCCTATCTGGAGGAGTTGGTGGCCGGGGGTGACGCGTCGTTACCGCCGCTGGTGGAGATCGAGACCACCGAACCGGCGGGCGTGGCGGTGCTGGAGGGCCGTTCAGAGGTGCTCGCGGTCGGTCCGCGTTCCTCCGTTCAGCAACTCCTGGGCCGGGTTGCACGCGGTCTTGCCTGGGTTCTCGCTGCGATGAGCGGCGTTTTGCTGACGGCGGCCGTCCTGCTGGCCTCGGTGTGGGTGCACCTCGAGCTTTTCCGACATGCTGATGAGATCTCGATCATGCGTCTTGTGGGAGCCACCGAACCCACGATTCGAGGACCCTTCCTGGTGGCAGTGGCAATTCCGGGCGCCGTGGCGGGAGGGCTCTCGATCGTCGGGTCAATCGTGACGGTGGCGGGGCTGTCGCGTCTCTCCACCACCCTCGGTCTACCCGCTGTCACCAGCGGATTTGAAATCCTCGCTCTGCAGGCCGGTGCGGGCCTGCTGCTGCCTCTGGCGGCGGCGGCGATCACCCTCGCCCGCCACGCCGCAGACGAGTTCGAGGGGTGAGATATATGCGGGCCAAAAAAACGGCCCCGAAGGGCCGCTTAGAAACGGTTCCGATCAACTATCACCGACAACGCTCGGTGTAATCCTTCTCAAGAACAGGAAGCTGTTCCAACAAGAGCTTCGCACTTTCGATATCGCCAATTTTCTGAAATTCCTGTGCCTGAAACTTAAGCGCGTCGATCTTTTTCCTGAAGTCTGCACACTCCTTTTCAGCAGCGATGTTCTGGTCTGCCTTACCCTGCTTGTCCTGCATCTGGGCCACCATCTTCTGGTTGCCGGCCTCCCGGTACCACTGGATGGCCCTTTTGTAGTCCTTCTTCCTGTCGTAAACAAAGCCGCCCTGGTTGTAGACCTGAGTCCGGAGCTTCCCGCTGGCGTCGTTGTTGAGCGCCTCCTGGAGTTCGCCAATCGCGGGATCGAGCCGGTTGAGCGAGGTGAGGCTCTGCGCAGCGTAATAGTGGACCAGAGGGTTGCGCGGCTGTTGGGCCTTGGCCTTCTCGAACCAGCTGAGGGCCTTCGAGTAGTTCTTGGCGCCGAGCCAGGCCTCGCCGGCGATGAGCTGATGCTCAAACGCCGGCCAGCTGTTTGCGAGGCGTTCGGCAATTTGCGCCCCCTCGGTGTAGAAACGAGCTTTCTCGGCGTTGGAGTTCGAGCGTCGGGCGATCGAGATCGCCGCCCGCGCGGCGTTGCGGCCGCTCGTCTGATCCGTGGGATCGAGGTCGAAGGCCTTTTTGAAGGCCGCGAATGCCTTGGCTTCGTCTCCGGTGGCGTTGTAGGCCGCACCCAACGCCTGCTGCAGGCGCGGGTTCTTGGAGTCGGCCCGGACCTGGGCGTTGAGAACGCTAATGGCCTCCTGCGGGCGATTCGTCTTGGTAGCGGCTTGAGCGAAGAGCAGGGCATAGTTGGAACGGTGAGCAGATTCAATCGACGAGATGTTCAGAGGCTTGAGCAGCGCATAGGCATCCTGATACTGGTTTGCCTGCAGCAGCGCCTGGCCCAGGGCCAACTTGTAGGAGGCCTGATTGCCGTCAAGCTCCACCGCCTTACGCAAGCTGGCCAAGGCGGGGCTCAGCTGGCCGAGAGCGCGCTGCGACACGCCCAGCATGTAGTAGGCGCCGGCGTAGTCCGGATTGGTCTTGGTGACCTCCTCGAACTCCTTGACGGCCGTGGCCCAGTCCTGCGTCTTGTATGCCTCGAGTCCCTTGTTCCACTCGGCGCGTGCCGGTACCGAAGCCGCCAGAAGCAGCGCTAGTACTGCGGCGGTGACCGTCGCTCGGCTGACCCGTGATTTCATTGTCAAAAGCCTCCATTTGTCATAACGAGATCCGATTCAAATCTGTTGCAGCTCGCCGAGCAAGGGACGGACCTGCTCGTCGAACATCGCTGCCACATCGGCCCCCTTGAGCAGGCTGATGGCCTTACTGTGTTGCTCCACCATCGTGCGGAGAGCCGTGAATCCTTCGCCGCGCTCGATGAGGGTGCGGGCCGATGTGTACTGCTTCTCTATGGTGCGCTCACCGCCCGCGCCAACCACGTCGACGGCCACGGCGCGGATTTTCTCAGCCAGCCCGAGCATCGTGACGGGGCTGGGCCCCGCTTGCCACCGCTGATTCTCGTTGCTCGCTTCTCCGGGGCTGCAAAGTGCCACCAATCCGGAGGTGATCATACCAAAGAGTAGCTTGGAGACGTCGAAGGCCGACCACTTGAGCTCGCTGGCCATTTCCTCGATCGAATGTTCGCCGTCGATACGGGTGACGAGGATCCACTCCTGAGGGCTGAGGGTGACCTGGTCAGTTCCCTGGTCGCGCGGGGTGAAGTACGGCACCAGATCGAGGGAGGGGATCTTGCGGGAGAGGACCCGCCACTCGTCGAGACGGCGGGCCGCCTCCATCATGAGGTTCGCGTTGGAAATATGAACGGTGACCTGGTCCGTCTCCTCGCCGGGGTTGAAGCTGAAGTTCCCCTGCGACCAGATGGCCATCTCGTACACCGCGGAGTCACCGCGAAGGCGGCCGACCACGGCGTCGACGATCTGTCCCTCGCGCAGGTAGATTTTGCCAGTTTCCTGCTCGCCCTGGATCTCGAATGCTCCGGTCTTGCCGGAGACGCTCACCAGCTGGATCACGTCCGGCAGAGGTAACTCACTCAAAGATCCTTGCAGGGCCATAGCGGAGCAGGCTATTGCAGGTTGAAGCGCACAGTGAGGATGTACAAGACCTCTACCGGTTTCCCGTTGAGAGTGGAAGCGTTGAACCTCCACTTGCGCACAGCGTCCTCAGCCGACTCGGTGAGGCCGAGAGGAAGCCCGCGAAGGACCTTGACCCGCGTCACTCTGCCGTCTTTTCCGATGGTGCACTCGAGGACCACCACACCCTGAATGCGCGCACGCCGCGCGGCCTCGGGGTAGGTCGGGTTGGGACCGCTGATCTTCTCCGGCTCGGTGATGTTGCCGCCGACCACGAAACGGATCGGCCCCTCAGGCTCCGGCGGAGGCGGGGCATCGGGCACGCCGAGTACCAGGTTGTCATCGGGAACGAAATCGACTTCCTCATCCGGCTCCTGGTCGCGGATGGGTTCCGGCTGATCCGGGGTCGGGTCCGGGATTGGTACCTTCTGGGTCTTCGGCTTCGGAATCTGCTGGATCTCCTTTTTCGGAGGCTGCTTGAACTTGACCTGCTTCACCACGTAGATCTTCGTCTGCTTCTCCTTGGCGTCGGAAAGACCGCCGGCAAAAGTCGGCCAGTGCACTGCGAAGACGATGACGTGCAGGATCACGGCGATGCCCAGTGCCCAGCGAGTGAATTTCCGGTCTGCCTGTTCCTCCTGGGCGAGGATCTCGGCCGTGGTCATCGGCAGCGGCTCGGCCTTTTTCGGTGCGGGTTTCGCTGATTCGCTCATGGCTCGCCCCCTCACTGGATCCCGAGCATCGACCAGAGGTTCTCGATCTCACGCCGGGTCGGGATCGAGATCGTCTTGATCTCCATGTCGATCTTGTCAGGCGCCTGGCGGAGCTCGTCGAAGACCAGGATCATGTCACCGTAAGTGGCGTCGGGGTCTGTGCGCAGGATGACCGGCTTGTCGGGGTTCTGCTTCAGCTTCTGGGCCACGTAGGGCAGGAGGCCTTCGATTGGAATGCCTTTCTGGTCCACCTCGATGACTCCACCCCGCATCACGTGCACGTCGATGGAGTCCTCCTGTTTGATCTCGGGAGTTTGGGTGTCCTCGGGAAGCGCGAAGTCGAGACCTCGAGTCGCTGAGAAGGCCGAGGTGATCATGAAGTAGATGATCAACAGGAAGGAGATGTCGGCCATCGATCCGGTGAAGATCTCCGAGGGCACGTTTTTCTTCTTCTTGATTCTCATGATCGGCCCCTCCTATTCGTCCACGGTCTTCTGGTCGGAGAGGAGAAAGATGTACTTCACCTTCGACTGTTTGAGGGCATCCAGCACGGCGTCCACCCGCTCATATGGAACGCTGTCATCAGCCTTGATGATGAACTCCTTGTTGGGGTTCCTGGCGACCTCGGTGGAGGCAAAGGTCACCACTTCTTCGTCGGTGCTGACCGGCAGCGCCATCTCCTCACCGGTTGAAACGCGAATGACGAGCGGCGGGTCGGAGTCGGGTGGAGCGATGGAGACGACAGCGGCTTTCTCCGGGACCTTGATTCGAATCCAGGTGTCGGGAAGATTCATCTTCGTGCGATCCACCTCGACCTTGTAGGTGAGGATGAAAAAGACCAGCAGCAAGAACACGATGTCCGCCATCGAGGCCGTGAAGATCTGTGCTGCGGTTTTTCGCTCCCTACCGCGGAAGAGTGCCATCTGCGGACTCCCTTCTAAGCCTGGCCGCCCTCGCCGCCCTGGCTGTAGCGCTGGCTGTCCATCTCGATAAAGGTCTCGATCAGCATGTTGGAGGCAACCTCGATATCGCGCACGAAACGGGTGATCTTGGTGGTGTACCAGTTGTAGATCACCTGTGCCGGGATGGCGATGATCAGACCGGTCGCGGTCGTGATCAGAGCCTCGGAGATGCCCACGGCCACCGCGGCAGGATTGGTGAGGCCTTGCTCGGCGAGAGTCGCGAAGGACTTGATCATTCCCGCCACGGTGCCGAGGAAGCCGAGCATGGGCGCCACGTTTGCTGTCGTTGCGAGAACGCCGAGCCACTTCTCCAGCCTGTCGAGCTCATAGAGAGCCGCATTCTCGATAGTCTTCTCGATGTCATCTCGGGGGTGGCCGTAGCGCAGCAGGCCGGCCTTCATGACCGAGGCGACTGGGCCCTTGTTCTGCTCGCAGACCTTGATCGCTTCCTTGACGTTTCGGTTAACCAACAGCGCCTTGCGAATCTTGGTCAAGAACTCGTTGACGTTGATCTTGGCCTTCGTGAAGATGATGAAGCGCTCGATCGCAACCGTGGCGGCCAGCACGGAGAAAAAGAGCAGCGGGTACATGAAGATCCCACCTTGGCGAAAATACTCTGCTACCTGTCCAGTCACGGTCTTGCCTCCTCCTGGTTAGAGTTCAAAGCCGGGGATGAGTTCCAAACCCATCCAGCGATCCATTTTGTACCATCCAATTGGACTCGAGCGAGCAATTCGAATGCGCGGGCCCGATCGGTGCTCCACGCTTCATCCGAAAATGAAGGCAGGGCATCGTAGCACGGGCCTCTGGGGTCGTCAACGACATGCTTTCCAGGCCCCGAGGTGGACGTGGGTGAGGGCAACGGCCATGGCATCGGCGGCGTCGTGGGAGGGCGGGTCGGCCAGCCCGAGCAGACGCACGACCATGTAGATGATCTGCTGCTTCTCAGCCTGGCCGTGCCCAACGATCGCGGACTTGACCTGCGCCGGGGTGTAGGAAGAGACCTCGAGGTCAAAGCTCCCGAGCACGGCGAGGATGGCCCCACGGCTCTCCGCCAGGGAGAGACTCGACCTGGGGTTGAGGCCGGAAAACGAGGACTCGACGGCGGCACAATCGGGCGTTGTCTTTTCCACCACCTCGCCGAGGCGGCCCTGGAGATCAGCCAGGCGATGCTGCCGTTGGGCCCCGCGCGGACGCACGACGCCTGCGGACTCGAGATGATAGCGGTTGCCCTCGGCCGCCACCAGGGCCCATCCGGTGGCGCGGGACCCCGGATCGATGCCGAGAACGCGGATACCCACCCAGCCAGCATATCTCACCAGCTTTCTGCTTCGGCCGACGATGCACCCGCCCATTCCGGCTCCCGCCGGAACGGGTCCCTACCCAGCGGTTTTTCTCGCCTCGGGGTACTCGACGTACTATCGAGTACGCCTACGCGCCCCTCGGGTCGAAAACGCCACTGTGCACGGCACCTCGCCGCCCTCGCGACGGAACCCGGTGAGATATGCGGGCTAGGAGTCCGCTAGAAGCTCGTCGTCGATGTCGAAGTTGGCCCACACGTTCTGCACATCCTCGTGGTCCTCGAAGGCTTCCATGAGGCGGATCATCTGTTGGGCCGCCTTGCCTTCGAGTCGGGTGGTGGTCGAGGGCTCCATCTCGAACTGGGCGACCTCGACGGGGACTCCCCCCTCCTCGATGAGCTCCTTGACCTGGTGCAGCTCCTCCGGGGCGGTGAACACGCGGTAGTAGTCCTCGTCGTCGGTGTCGAGATCCTCCGCACCCGCTTCCAGGACCAGCTCCAAAAACGAGTCCTCGTCGAGATCTGGGGTGCGCTGGACGAGGATAAGGCCCTTGCGGGTGAACAGCCACGACACACAACCATTCTCGCCGAGGTTGCCGCCGTTCTTGGAGAAGAGATGACGGATCTCCGGCGTGGTCCGGTTGCGGTTATCGGTGAGAAGCTCCAGCATCACCGCCGCTCCCCCGGGACCATAACCTTCGAAGCTCAGCTCCTCGTAGCTCACGCCGGGCAGCTCGCCGGTCCCGCGCTGGATGGCGCGCTTGATGTTGTCGGCCGGCATGTTGGCCGCCTTGGCGGCCGCGACGGCCGCGCGCAGGCGGGGGTTGGCGTCGGGGTCCCCCCCGCCCTCACGTGCGGCAACGGTGATTTCGCGGATGATTTTTGTGAAGAGCTTGCCCCGCTTGGCATCGGCTCGACCCTTCTTGTGCTTAATGGTGCTCCACTTGCTGTGGCCCGACATAACGCCTCCCTCAGGGGGTTCATCTCTGATGAACCCGAAGCGCGCGTATTATAGCCTTATGAGCCGCGGTCCCCGCCGTCGAAGCTGCGGGGCCTTCGGTTGACTTTGGAAACCTGTCGCACATAATGATAATGGACTCTTCGACAGGTAGAGCCACCAGGGGCGAGTTAATGAGTGCGAATATTCTTCTGATCGAATACGAGCCGCGGTATGTGGAGCACGTCCGCACGGCGCTGGCAGATCCCGCCTACCGGCTGGAGGTGGTCGGCGACATCGACGGCGCGGTGGACCGCTGTGCCCACTTCGAACCGATCCTGGTGATTATTACCTCGGTGCTGCCAAATCTCAAGATCGAAGACGCCATCACCCAGCTGCGGGGACGCGCCGGGTTGCGGGTGACCCCTTTCCTGATTCTCATGTCCGGCTACCGCGGGGACGACCCGCAGGGAGACGCCGCCCGGTATGGAGCTCAGGACATCCTCGAGCGGCCCTTCGGAGCGAAGGCGCTGGCCGAACGGGTCAAGTTGCTGCTCAAGTCAGCCCCGAGCTCGGCCGCGACGCAGGCCATTCCCGAGGACATGCTCGAGGCACTGCGCCGCAGCGCCGGTCTCTCCGGAGATGGGAGCTCGGTCACTTCGGACGAGCTCTTTGGAGACATCCTCTCGGACGTGGAGGGCGGTGAGCAGCCGCCGGTCGTGCCGCCGACCGGCCCAAAGCCGGCTCCAAAGCCAGCTCCAAAGGCAGCTCCGAAGCCAGCTCCGAAGCCAAAGGTTTCACGGGTGGATCAGGCGCTGGCCGATATTCTCGACGCAAGCAAGCCCGCGCCACCGCCTCGGAGAGACACTTCGATCGACGCTGATGTCGATGCGATGCTCTCGGAGACCCTGGCCGGTCTTGATCTCAAGCCGTCCAAGGTGCAGGCGCCGCCGCCCTCGGCGGAAAAGCCCCCGCCACCGAAGCCCGCTCCCCCGAAAGAGAAGACCGCAGCCAAAGAGGTCCCGGCGGCCCCGGCGGGTGAAGGTGAATTCGGGCAGTACATCATCGAGGAGCACATCGCGACCGGCGGCATGGCTGAGGTCTACAAGGCCCGGATGATGGGGATGGAGGGATTCCAGAAAACAGTCGCCATCAAGCGGATCCTCTCCAACCTGACGGACAATGAAGAGTTCGTCAACATGTTCATCGACGAGGCCAAGCTCGCTGCCCAGCTCAACCACAACAACATCATCCACATCTACGAGTTGGGCAAGATCGACAGCTCCCATTACATTGCTATGGAGTTCATCGCGGGCCGCGACCTCCGTTCCATCTTGGAGGAGTGCCGCGAGCGCGGCCTGAAGGTGCCGATCGGCCTCGCCCTGTACATCACGACCCTGCTCGCCTCCGCACTCGACTACGCACACAAGAAGCGCGACTTCGAGAACCGCGACCTCGGCCTCGTCCACCGTGACGTCTCGCCGCAGAACGTCCTCATTTCAACCGAGGGGGACGTCAAGCTCTGTGATTTCGGTATTGCCAAGGCCGCCTCCAAGGCTTCCCACACACGGGCCGGGGCCCTGAAGGGCAAGCTGCAGTACATGTCCCCCGAACAGGCGTGGGGCAAGGACATCGATCACCGGTCCGACATCTTCTCTCTCGGCCTGGTGCTTTACGAGATGCTGACCTCGGAGCAGGTCTTCGCCGGCGACTCGGAGCTTTCGGTCCTCGAGCAGGTGCGCAACCCCAGAGTTACTGCGCCTTCGAACAGGAATCCGGAGGTGGATCCCGAGATCGACGGCGCCGTCCTCAGGGCCCTGGAGCCTGGCCGGGAGGAGCGTTACCAGTCGGCTAAGGAGCTTCAGCAGGACCTCGAGGCCATCCTGCGCGAGCACGGGTGGTCGCCGGACAGCGTCACCCTCGGCCGCTTCCTCGAGGAGCTCGATGCCGGTGACGAAATCACCCACGTGGAGGAAGCTCCTGCGGGCGCCGGAATCCCGCCGCCTATCGAGCGGCCTCCGGAAGACGAAGGAGCTGCCGAATCTGCCGAGCCGGAAGAGGTGCCGGAACCTGGATTGCTATCAGAGCCGGAGGTGGTTCCCGAGGCGGTGGAAGATGCCGGTGTGGAGGCTGTCGCTGCGGCCGAGAGCGGAGGCAGGAAGCGCCTTTGGATGCTGCTCGGCGCGCTGGTGTTGGTCGTGGCCGCTGTCGGCCTGTGGTACGTCTTCGGTCGTGGGGGCCGCGAGACTGTGACGCCTCCGATGGCGCCAGTTTTCACCGAGACCCCGACGCCGGCGGCCGAGGAAGGTCTCCTTACCGAAGAGGAGATGCTGGAGCAGGCGCGGGTCGTCGCGGCGGCCGAGATCGCCAAGCAGGAGGAGGATCTGCGCAAACGCCTCGAGGAAGAGTTCCCGACGCCTACGCCGATTCCTCCCACGGCGACCCCGACTGTGACGGAGACCCCAACGCCCGAGCCGTCGCCGACCGCGACGCCGGTGCCTCCGACGGCAACGCCGGTGCCTCCGACGGCAACGCCGGTGCCTCCGACGCCGACGCCGTCGGTGCGCGAGGGCGACATCGTGGTGTTGGGTGCCGGTGTCACCCAGCCGGTCGCGATGCAGAAGCAAGAACCCGATTACCCGCCGTTGGCCCGTCAGATGCGGGTAGAAGGATCGGTGGGAGCCGAGGTCCTGGTCGGAGTCGACGGTGCAGTAGAGCAGGTGCGGATTCTCAGTGTCTCGCGTACCGGGGTTGGCTTCGAAAAGGCAACTGAGGAGGCGCTCGGCAAGTGGCACTTCAAACCGGCGACAAAAAATGGAGTCCGGGTGCGGATGTGGGTTAAGGTCCGTGTACCGTTCAAGGTTCGATAGAGGTAGGAGGAGAAGATGTCTAGTCTTTCTGATTCCCAGAAGAAGTTCTACGAAGAAGCGCTCCAACAGACGAAATCTGAGGTCGAGGACCTCGAGGCTCAGATCCAGGAGGAGCTCGGCCGCGTCAAGCAGAAGATCGCCGATCTGCAGGCCGCACAAAAGGCCGCCCGGCAGATGTACGACGCAGCGTGCCAGCGCCTGGGGATTCCGAATGACCTGGAGGAGGAAGATACCGGGGGCTAGCGATGCGCGCCGCCGGCTCCTTTGGGGTTTCGCGGGTTGAAGCAGGGGACCACCGGCAATTCCCCGAATGAAAGGCCTCCCGTAAAGGGGGGTCATCTGCGCAAGCTGCGGCGTCGGAGGAGACGGAGCAGTCTATGGCCAACGACAAAACAGGGCCCCACGGCCTTTGGATCAAGTGTTCCGGGTGTGGAGAAATCCTCTACCACCGCGAGGTTTCGGGGAATCACTACGTCTGTCCCCGGTGCGGGTATCACTTTCGCATCTCGGCCGATCTGCGTCTGAAGATGCTCTTCGACAACGGTCGCTACAAGCGGCTGTTCGGAAAGATCCGCTCCAGCGATCCCCTCGGTTTCGTGGACACCAAACCGTACACCGAACGACTCAAGGTCTATAACAAGAAGTTCTCGGGCAGCGACGCCGTGGTGGTGGGTCAGGGAGAAATTCTCAAGGTGTGCGCGGTGGTTGCGGCCATGGAGTACGGGTTCATGGGTGGATCGATGGGCTCGGCGGTGGGCGAGAAGCTGGCCCGCGCCACCGAACGCTGCGTCGATCGCAAGCTCCCGCTTGTCATTGTCTCGTGTTCGGGAGGCGCACGCATGCAGGAGGGAATCCTGTCTCTGATGCAGCTCGGAAAGATCTCGGCCGGTCTTGCGCGGATGCGCGCCCGCGCCCTTCCCTTCATCTCGATTCTCACGGACCCGACCACTGGAGGCGTCACGGCGAGCTACGCCATGCTCGGCGACCTCAACATCGCCGAACCGGGCGCGCTGATCGGATTTGCCGGCCCGCGGGTCATCGAGCAGACCATTCGCCAGACACTTCCCGAGGGTTTCCAACGCTCGGAATTTCTGGTTGAGCACGGGATGCTCGACATGGTGGTGCCGAGACCCGAGATGAAGACCACTGTCGCCCGATGTCTGTCTCTTCTGCGCTGATGCTTCAGCGGCGGAGGGCAGGCAGGATCCGCCCGCAGCTCGATGGCCTGCGAGCGGTGCTGGCGACCCTCGGTGATCCACAGCGTCGTTTTCCTTCGATCCTCGTCGTCGGTACTAACGGAAAGGGGTCGACCGTTGCCATGCTAGAGGCGGTGCTGCGGGCTCACGGCCTCACGACCGGCCTCTACACCTCACCCCACCTTGTACGGGTGGAGGAGCGGATCCGCCTCGACGGCCGGCTAATCTCCGGGGCCGAGCTGGAGGATCGCCTCGCCGATCTCGAAGCATTCCCAGAGCTCACGTATTTCGAAGCTCTCACCGCGGTCGCCTTCACGGTCTTCGCGGAGGCAGAGGTAGAAGTGGCGGTGCTCGAGGCGGGGATGGGCGGCAGCTGGGATGCCACCCGTCTTGCAGGAAGTGCGATCGCCGGTCTCACCAACGTCGGCAGCGACCACGGCGCGTGGCTGGGTGCGCAGCGGCAGGAGATCGCTCGCGACAAAGGACGGGCGTTGGAGGCGGCCGAGCGCGCCGTCTACGGCGCCGGGGTGCCCGCCGACATCCTGAACGAGCTCGGTGCGCCGGCGGCCTCGGCGGCCGACTCGATGGTGCGCGTTACCGGGGATAGCGCCGGGCGGGTCCGATTGGCCTGGGACGAGGCCGAGGTGGCCATTCGGTTGCCCCTGCCGGGTTCCCACCAGTTAGAAAATCTCCAGCTGGCCGTCGCTCTCGCCCTCGAGGCGGTGGACCAGGGGCTGCTTGCGGGTCTTGAATCGACGCGGGTGCGGGAGGCCCTGGAGGGTCTCGAGTGGCCGGGTCGTCTCAGCGTCCACCGAGTGGCAGGCCGTAGCGTGCTCGTGG
>DAOWFV010000021.1 GCA_030637805.1 Acidobacteriota bacterium
CAGCTCATGCCGGAGACAACGATCGGGTGCTCGATGACACATACCTCGGTGATCCGTGTTTTCATGCAACCCTCCTGGAACGATCGCAGAAACCGCGATCTCAGACCCTTACCGAGATTAACACCGTCTTCAATTCTCAATTCTGGCTGCGTCAAGCGCTTCGTGAGGATGCCAGGCACCTCCGAACGAGCGCGCTCAAACGCGGGCAGCAGGCTCAAATCACCCGACGGTTTCTCGCGCCGACAATTACTGGCGCCCTGCGGGCGCCGTGACCCCCCACCATGAGCGGGTGGCCGCTCGCCGGCGATCCCCGGCTGCGGCCACATCCGCTCCTGTCGGCGGGTTCCGAATTCCGAATTCCTTTTTCGGTCCCTGCTAATCTGTCAGCCTTGAAGGGAGCGTGTTGATGAACCCTACGCGCCCAGGCGCCGGCTGGATCGAGGTGATCACCGGCCCGATGTTCTCGGGCAAGTCGGAAGAGCTCATCCGGCTGCTGCGAAGGGCTGCCATCGCCCGCCAGCGGGTTGAGGTCTTCAAGCCGGCCCTCGACGATCGATACTCCGAGGGCGACATCGTCTCGCACTCCCAGTGGCGGGTTCCCTGTAGGCTGGTGGAGCGGGCGGAGGAGATCAGGACCCGCCTCGATCCCCGGACCGAGGTTGTGGGCATCGACGAGGCGCAATTCTTCGACGACGCGCTGCCCGCCGTCTGCGGTCATCTGGCGAATCTCGGCAAGCGGGTGATCGTCGCTGGGCTCGACATGGACTACCGCGGGGTGCCATTCGGTCCGTTGCCGGTACTGTTGGCGGTCGCGGAAGAGGTACACAAAATCCACGCCATCTGCACCTCCTGTGGAGCGCCGGCCGCCTACACCCAGCGCCTGATCGAGTCCGACGAGCGGGTGGTCGTCGGCGCTTCCGGGGTGTATGAGGCGCGCTGCCGGCGCTGCCACGAGCCGGAGGGCGCCCCTCCCGCCAGCGAGCCGTGGCTTTTCCCGCCTGGCGATGACAGCGATCAGAAGGAGGAGGGATGACTAGCCCGCATATCTCACCAGCCTCCTACTGCGGCCGGCGATTCACCGCACCCAGCGTCGTTTTCTCGCCTCGGGGTGCTCGACGTACTGTCGAGTACGACTCCGCGCCCCTTAGATCGAAAACACCACCGTGTACGGCGCCTCGCCGCCCTCGCTACGGGCCCCGGTGAGATATGCGGGCTAAGCGTCGAAAATGGTGGTTGGCCGCCGGCACGATCCTCATCGCGGCGGCGGCGATCTCCGTCGCTATTGATTCGGAGTCGGGCGTGGCTGCCACGGTGACCATCCTCGCTCTTCTGTGGATCGTGGTGAGCCTCTGGGTCCTGGCCTGGCGGTTCTGGCGCTGGCTGACCTACCGGGTCGGGGTGCGGCTTTTCTTCTCGTACCTCTTGCTGGGAGTCCTGCCGTTCGTTTTCTTTGCAGCATTTTCCGCTGTCGGGCTGTACATCCTCATGGGTCAGTACACGTCGGTGCGTTTCGGCTCGGAGATGCGGCGGGTGCGGTGGGAGCTTGCCGACGAGTGTGAAACCGTCCTCCGGGTGGCTGAACGGGATGGTCCCGAAGCGGCCGCAGATCGCCTCCGCGAGCTGGCCGAGGATCCCCCCGAACCGCTGTCGCACGTCGGTTGGCAGGCGCGGCTCGGGGGGGAGTCCATTTCCCTGGCGGGAGGGGAGGACCTCCCCGAGATCGATTGGGTCGTCGGCCGGCAACGAAACGTGATGGTACGGCACGGCGACGACGTCTATGGGCTGGTCGCCGCGGCCTCGTCCACCGGGGACAGGGTCGTGGCGCTGATCCCTCTCGGCCCCGCCAACGCGACTGCCATCAGCGGTGCCTGGTGGTTTGACGTCGCCTTCTTCCCCGTGGACGAAGACAACGGGGAAGAGGCGGAGCGCGAGGAAGAAGGTGGTGACAGGATCCAGGTCAACGCCGGGAGTGACGGCGCCTTCACTTTCACCCTCGACGGCGAGGGAATGTCGGGGGACAAGATCTGGCAGCCGTGGCCGGCATCCGAGATGGGTTTCTTTTCGCGACCTCTGGTGGTGTGGTTTCGGGTGATTGTCGATGTGGCCGATCTGGAGTCCGGCGACCCTGTGGAAGGTTCGAACCTGCTTGCCCTGTTACGCACCTCGCCGGCAAACGTGTGGAATGACTTCACCCTCTCGCGCTATGAGCTGGGCGCCGAGATCTGGGGCGCCCTGTTCGCGCTCGGGACCTTTTTTCTGATTCTCTACGGAATGGCCTTCGCGGTTGCCGGGACCATGATCCTTTCGATAACCCGTGCCGTGAAGAGGCTATCCCTGGGCGCCCGCCAGGTGGAGGACGGGCATCTCGACCACCGGGTGCCGGTCAAGCGCCACGACCAGCTCGGTGATTTGGCGCGCTCGTTCAACCACATGACCGATGGGATCCAGTCGATGCTCTCCGACGTCGCCGAGAAGGAACGCCTGGCCCGGGAGCTGGAGCTCGCGCGCGAAATCCAGGAGAGCCTGCTGCCCGCCCGTTACCTCGAGCTCGGTCCGCTGAGCGTCCACGCCACCTTCCAGCCCGCGGCCGAGGTCGGGGGCGACTACTTCGACGTCTTCCCGATGGCGAACGACCGGCTCGTCCTCGCGGTGGGTGACGTGGCCGGGCACGGCCTTTCCACCGGGTTGCTGATGGCCAGCCTCAAGTCCTCGGTGGCTGCTCTCGTCAACGAGGGCTACTCGGGAACCGATCTTATCGACAAGGTGAACCACTTGCTGATGGGGCACGGACAGGGGCGAACCATGGTCACCCTGGCGGTGATCGAGATCGACCCGGTGGCGGGGCGCTTGACTCTCGCCAACGCCGGCCATCCACCCGCCTTCCTGCTCGGTGCGGGGGGGGAGATCGAGGAGCTGATGGTCGGCGCGCTTCCCCTGGGTAGTCGCCTCTGCCGGCCGGTATCGCTGAAGCGTCCGTTTGCCGCCGGAAGCCGGCTGTTTCTTTACTCGGACGGGTTGGTGGAGGCGGTTTCCGAGAACGGCGAGCCCTACGGTTATGAACGGCTGGCCGGCGTGCTCCAGGGCGCCTCCGGCCTTGCCGGCAGCGTCCTGATCGCCACCATCCTCGAGTCCCTCGGCGACTACACCGCGGGCGCCCCGCTGGCCGATGACCTCACCCTTCTCGTCGTGGAACGGGGGGCCTGACTCCTGGCCTGCGTATCGCAGGTCTCAGGTCTCACAGGTTTCAGGTCGCAGGTCGCAGGTCTCAGGCTTCATGGTGCGACCTGAGACCTGCGACCTGCGACCTGCATTCAGCATCCGCCGACGGATTCTTGCACTACGCCGCCCTCGTCATAAACCCGGTGAGAAAATTGGGCTACTGAGCCGTCGTATCATGGATGGACCATGATCGCGGAGCTCCAACCGGGCATGATGGTGTGGAGGTACCGCCTCGAACGGCAGCTTGCCCGGGGCGGGATGGGTTCGGTGTGGACCGCCCATGATGAGCGTCTCGACCGTGAGGTGGCGCTCAAGCTCCTGCCGCGCATTCTCGTCACCGAACCTTCGGCGGAGCGCCGGTTCGAGCGTGAGGCCCGGGCCATGGCTCGCCTTCACCATCCCAACGTGGTGAGCGTGTTCGACGTGGGAACGGTCGACCCGGGAATCGGTGAGGAGCTTCCCTACCTGGTGATGGAGCTGATCGCTGGACGCTCGCTCAACGAGATCGTCGAAGGTGGCGCGCTGCCACCGCGGTTGGCGGCCCGCATCCTGGAGCAGGTGGCGCTGGCGCTGACCGCAGCCCACGAGGCGGGGGTGATCCACCGTGATCTCAAGCCCTCCAACGTGATGGTGACGGATGGCGGCCACGTTACGGTGCTCGACTTCGGGCTCGCTCGACTCGTCGAGCGCGAGGGCCAGGCGCCGGAGGACACCCTCACCTCGCCGGGCATGGTCCTCGGTTCCTGTCCATACATGGCGCCGGAGCAGGCCCTCGGCAAGGAAGTGACGCCGGCTTCAGACATCTTTTCCTGTGGAGCGGTGCTGTATGAGGCACTTGCGGGTCAGCGCGCCTTTGATGGGCCAACTCCCATGAAGGTCTTGCAAGCGGTGGTGCGGTCCGAATACCCGCCTCTGGACGAGGTGGCGCCCGAGACGCCGCCGGAGTTGGTGGCGGTGGTGGAGCGCTGCCTGCAGCGGGACCCCGCCCGCCGCTACCGATGTAGCGCCGATCTCGCCCGCGATCTGGCGGTCTTTCAGGGAACCGACGAGGCGAGCCTCGCCGAGGCGCCGACGATCGCGCTCAGCACCGGCAAGTTGCAGGCCGTGACAGTGCGCAAGCGCCGCATCATGTTTCGCACGGCGCTTGTAGCGGCAGCGGCGTTGGCGGTAGGGCTCGGAGCGGGCGCCCTACTCGCCCGCTTCCAGACCGAGCCGCTGCGGCCGGACCCGGGGCGATGGATGGTGCGAGAGCTCTTCGAGAGCGTCGGAACCTTGAGCTTCCCTTCGTGGGGCCCGGATGGGGAGGAGTTGGTGGTGGCCAGGGCTCAGGTCGGCCGCAGCGAGATCCTCGCCGTCAGCGCCGACACCGGTGTGACGAGGGTCCTCCTCGAGTCGGGCCCCTCCGAGACGCTGGGGAGGCCGCGGTTC
>DAOWFV010000005.1 GCA_030637805.1 Acidobacteriota bacterium
CGGGCGGGAAACTGTCACCAGTGGCACCACAACTCCGGGTCCGAGGATCCTGGCAGAGTGGGGCGGTACAATCCGAATTCCGAATTCCGAATTCCGAATTTTGCCTGTGCCCCAAATGATCGATATCGACGCCTCGCAGTGTCCTCTTCCGGGGACATTCGAGCCATTCCCAGGACGCCTTTCAACTCTTGTCGCCACCAGCAAAACGTCGGGATCAGGACCGGCCACCTTCGGTTGACCGC
The DNA here is from genome assembly GCA_030637805.1 of Acidobacteriota bacterium. Lineage (GTDB taxonomy): Bacteria > Acidobacteriota > Thermoanaerobaculia > Thermoanaerobaculales > Sulfomarinibacteraceae > Sulfomarinibacter. The sequence continues at coordinate 243 of DAOWFV010000005.1, forward strand.
GATGGCACCTGACCGAGAGCTATTTCTTTGTCGAGACCCTCCCCTGTTCCGGCAGGGCTGGCACGGCCATTGCTGTTCTCTTGAGCGAAGGCGGCGACGGTAACCGCCGGGGAGGCAGCCATGAGAAACCACCGACGAATCGCGATGCTCGTTGCAGTCTCAGTTCTGGCCCTGGCCGCCGCCGCACCGACGGTGGAGGCGGGGGGAGGGTTCGGCCTGCACTTCGGCAGCCACGGTTTCGGCATCTCGGTGGGCGTCGGTGACTGGAGCATCTATACCAGCGCGTGGTCCGACCCTTACTGGGCCCTCGACTACAACACGGCGCTCACCGGCTACGGCGAGTGGGTTCGGGTCGGCGGACTGGGGCGCGTGTGGCGTCCTTGGGTGAAGGTGGGATGGCAGCCCTATACCCACGGGCGCTGGGTCTACACGGCGTACGGTTGGACCTGGGTGGCCTACGAGCCGTGGGGTTACTTCCCCCACCACTACGGACGCTGGGCCAATAGCAGCTTTGGTTGGGTGTGGGCTCCCGGCTACACCTATCACGCTGCCGGCGTTGTCTGGGTGCGGGCCGGCGGTTACGTCGGCTGGTACGCGGCGCCACCCCGCGGCTGGAGCCATGCGGCCCATGGGTTCCACCATGGATACAACCGCGGTAATGACCGAAGGTGGCACGATGCCCGTTACGCCACCTACGTTCCCTGGAGCCACCTCGGTGCGGACAACGTGTCCCGCCACAAGGTGACCCATGCCGTAGCCTCTCGGAACCGCGTCGAGACTCTCGCCCTGCCACCCACCACGCACGAGGTCCGGAGGCACGGTGGCTCCCCGATCGTCGAGACCCGGCTGTCCACGCGCACCGCGAAGGTCGGCGGGCGTCAGGTCACCCTCGCGCGACCGGAGGGAGTGACCCGCAGCATCGAGCGTCACGCCCCCAACACCGTGCGCAGCACGCTCGCTCCCGCCGCTCAAAATGTCCGCCAGCCGCGATCTCGCGCCGGGGAGTCGCCATCTCTGGCACACGCGCCGTCACGGACGTCGAACAGCGTTAGCCGATCTTCCCGAACAGCGACGGATGTTCGACGGCAGCGAGCCTCCGCCGTCGATCCTTCGCGAAATTCGGGCCGGTCCGACGCAAGAAACCTGACGAGGGATTGGCAGACGCAGTCGGCTCGCACGAGCCAAACCGCCCCCACCCGGACCTCCGGCAGGAAGGAGTCACGGGTTTCCACGACCGGGATGCCGAGCCGGAGCCCCCGGACGGCGACCACCGAGCGCAGCAGGGCGACCTCGAGGGACTCCTCTCGCAAACGCGTCGAGGCGTCCGGACGGGCGAGCTCGGAGACACCTCGGTCCAACGCGGGCCGCTCCCCGGTCCGAAGGAGCTCGGCTGCCTCCGAGGAGAAGAAGGAGAGCTCGAGCAGCGAACGGTCTCCGCGCCGCACCGGCGCGAGAAGGCGCTGACTCCCCCGAAGTGACAGCGCAAGCTGTCATCCTGAGCGAGGCCGACTTGTCACGGCGAAGCCGAAGGCGGAGCCGGAAGGCCGAGTCGAAGGATCCCCCGAACTCGCCGACGGCAGCGGTCGTGGTTCAAGGCTCATCCGAAGGAGGAGCCAATGAACCACCCGCTGGCGGTGGGGAGTCACCGTGCCCGAAGGGCATGAGTAACCCGCCGGCAGCAGCGACTAGCGGCCGCGGCCGGGAATCGCCGGCCATCGGCCGCTTGCTGGTGACGGTTGGTCACGGCGCCCGCAAGGGCGCCAGTAAGTAGGAGATAGGCTACGATCTCAGCACTTTCCGTAGATTCAGGGGTTCCTCGACTCGCTCCGGCCCTTCCGGCTTCGCCGTGACAAGTCGGGCCTCCCATCGCTCAGGATGACAGGGATTTTGTAAAGGTTTCCGCCGCCTGCGCATAGTCCATAGCTCATAGCCTGCTTGCTGCTCCCGACAACCCATAGACCCCACCGCAGATCCGGGATAGCATTCGAGGCATGGATCACGAATCCGGCTCCCGGTCCAGTGACACGGACGCCCGCGTGGAGAAGTCACTCCGGCGGTGTTTGGCGTGGAGTCAACAGGGTCGCTACAGCAAGATCCTCAACGAGGTCGACGACATCCTCCCTCAGGTGGAGGATCGTCCGACGCTCGAGGCATCGCTACTGATCTGGAAGGCCCAGGCTCTGCTTGCCATGGGCCGCGCCGAGAGCGCGCTGGTCCCGGCCACACTCTCCTGGGAAATCGAGCCCTCGCCGCACGCGTGTCACCTGTTGTCCAACGCGCTCGAGGCTCTCAGCGATCCGGAAGGTGCGGAGGATCTATTGCGAATGGGATGGCAGCTGTTCCCTGAAGCGGTCCACCTGCCCGTTCAGCTGGCGGAAATCCTCTCCGGCCAGGGCCGGCTCCCGGAGGCCCTCGATACGCTCGACGAGGTGCCCCTCGACGAGGACATTCCTGAAGACCTCCTCGTCTTCCTCTTCAAATTGCGCTCCAATCTCCTCGCCACCATGGGGCGTTGGGCCGAGGCCGACGATACTCTCAGGGAGGGGATCGATCGTCATCCCGATTCGCAGCTCCTCGTTGAGGCCCATCAATCCCTGAGCGGCGCTCGACAGCGGGCGCGAGCCGAGGGTGAGCTCGCCGCCTCCTGGCGTGAGAGCCTTCGCGAGCTCGACGGCGTGTACGGAGAGGTCGATGAATCCATCATCCGCTGCGCTGCGGTGAACGAGCTCTCCGAGCTCGTGGTGCTCGCGGCACGCAGGCTGTGGCGCGCGTTCTTCGAGCGTCAAAGCGCCCGGCCGCAGGCGCCCGACTCCTGGGGCACCGCCCTGGTGCTCGCGATCATCGAGCTGGACGGCGAGAGGCCTTCGGCTGCTGCGCTGGCACGCTCTGCAGGCTGCAAACCTGCCGGTGTTCGCAAGGTGTTGGCGCGGCTGCGAGCCTTCGTCACCGAGCTGGATCCCGAGTTCTCGGCCCGTGCGTTCGCTGCCCACACGAATCCACGCCTCAACGGCGCGCCTGCTACCCGGCGCGTAGGGGCGGGTTCAGCTGATGTCGTCCAATTTCCGCAAGCATGATGGGAGCCCCCTGATGGTATGGAGACCGGTCCTTTCCACGTTGATCCTCGCGGCTGCCGCCAGTCTCGCGCCTGTACCGGCCCACGGGGCCCAAAAGGACCTAGCGAAGGCCGACCACTTCCCCACAGCCGATGGGAAATCCCTGGTGGTGGACGCAGCCGGTCTCGACGTGTCGTTGCGCACCGCCGATGTGAACCGCATCGAGGTGGAGACCGAGCTCCACATCCGGGGAGTCGGTGAGGAAAAGGGCCAGCGGTGGATCGATGGCCACACGCCGGTATTCACCGACGAAGAGACCAAGCTGAGGATTGTGGTCGAGCCGGGGAAGTTCGGTTTTCTCGGGTTCGGGCATCTCTCCGCCCGTGCCCGTCTCGCCCTCCTGGTTCCCGGCGACATTGCTCCAGACCTGACGACCACCAGCGGCCGCATCCAGGTGCGGGGAGACTTCCCAAATGCCTCTCCCTTTCGGCTCCGCACCTCCACAGGCGACATGGAGTTTGTGGGCGCCGCCGTCTCCATCGATGTGCGTACCGCTTCTGGTGACGCCCAGATCGAGGTCATCCGGCCGCTGGACAGGCTCTTCGCACGCACGTCATCCGGCGATGTCCGCCTGGTCGGTGGGGCGCGCGAGGCTCGTGTGGATACCGCCTCCGGCAAGATCTGGCTCGACGGCCTTTCCGGCGCTGTCGAGGTGAGCACCTCGACGGGCAAGATCACCCTCCGCTGGGATCGTTTGGAGGCCGGCCGGACTGTCAGGATCCGGTCTTCATCGGGCCGCGTCCAGTTGGTGCTACCCGCGGGGACACGCCCTGGAGGGACTCTGACGACCACCACCGGCAACGTACGCAGCGACTTTCCCGGCGAGGTCACAGAGGACGGCGGTGCGCTCCGCCTGACCGGAGACGGGCCGATCTTCGACGTGGAAACCGCATCCGGCGAAATCCTGCTCACCGCTCGAGATTGACTCGAACCTTTTCCGGCCCTTTCCGTTCTATATATCGAAACCGTTCCGCGGCCGGGGCTGCGAGCGGGAAGGAGTTCGACGATGAGAAAATATTGCTTCCTCTTCGTGGTGGTGACTGTCTGTGCCCTGAGTGTTCATGCCGCCGAGCCGCGAACGCTTACCCGGACAGTAGCCGCGGAGCAGCTGGCAAAGATCGACCTCAATAGCGGCGTCGGCGACGTGGAGATCATCGGCAGAGAGGGCGGCGACCAGGTAATGGTCGACGTGGTCCTCACCCCGCGGCGAGGCGGGTTCTTCTCCTCCAAGCGCCAGGCCGAGCGCGAGGTGGAGGAGGCGTCTCTTCGCGCCGAGATCAAGGGCGAACGGCTCCTCCTCGGCATCAGCCCCGCCGACGACGACCGACGGTTCGAGGAAAAGTGGACGATCGTCCTGCCGGCCCGGCTGGCCGTGATGATCGACCACGGCGTCGGCAATGTCGAACTCCGCGGCGTCGCGGGCGGCCTCGAAATCGACTCCGGGGTCGGTGACGTCCTCGTGGAGGTGACCTCGGGTGATGTCAGCATCAACCTCGGCGTGGGCAACGCTTCGTTGCGAGCCCCGGCCGACGCCTATGCTTCGGCCGAGGGTTCGGGAGGTGTCGGCGACGCCAGGTTGAACGTCCGCGGTGAACGGATCTCCGGGAGTGGTTTTGTCGGCCAGTCCGCGTCGTGGACCGGTGACGGCAGCTATCACATCGAGGTTGATGTCGGCGTCGGCGATGCCCACATCAAGCTGGAGTAGCCTGAGATTAGGAGCTAACCCGTACTATTCGTCGTTCCCCTGCGCATCGAGGTACCAGCGCGCGCCGAGACGGGCGAGTAGGAAGCTGACCACCGCTAGCAGCAGGAGCATGACCAGTCCAATGGCCTGGCCCTGGAATCCCTCCCACCAGGCATGGGCGTGTTCCTCCAACACCGCGGTACCACCGACATCCTCGAGCCAGAAATCCACGCCGACGCTGACGTGCTGCATCAGCGCGCCGAACTTGGGTACCCGCAAGGCGGCGCTGATAAGCCCGAAGATGGCGGCACCGGCCATCAAGCCGGAGGCGATCAGGATTCCCTGTTCGGCCCGAGCCTCGCGGACCTCCTCACTCCCCCCGGTCTTCGCCACCAGCCAGGCAGCGACAGCACCCGCCAACACCGCCGAGTTGATCGAAATCGGCAGATACATGCCGAGTGCAAAGGCCAGCATCGGCACCCCGCTCATCAGCAACATCAGGGCCACCACGCCTCCGAGACCGTAGAGCAGCCAGGGTTGGTTCGCCGGATCACTCATAAGGCCTTTCGATACCGCCGCGATCATGTTTGCCTGGGGCGCCGGGAGAACGCGCTCATTCGAGACCAGCGCGTGCGTCACCGGGTCCTCGATCACGAAATGGTAGGCGCTGTCCATCAGGGGAATCACAGCAGCAACCACAAGCGCCGCTACCAGCATCCCCAGGAACTTCCACCGCTCCTGGTTTCGCGGTGTCGACCCGAGCCAGTAGCCGATCTTGAAGTCGGTGATCAGCGCACCCGAGGTCGAAAGAGCCGTACACACAGCGGTACCGATGATCAGAGCGATGATCATTCCCGCTGTCCCGGCAAGCCCGATCAGAATCATGCAGCCGATGGCCAGAACCACGGTGATGAGGGTCATGCCTGACACCGGGTTGACCCCGACGATCGCGATGGCCTGCGCCGCCACGGGTGTGAACAGGAAGGAAAGCAGGAAACCCACCACCATGCCGACAAGACCGAACTTGAGGCTGGCGGCGAAGCCGTAGGCGGCCATGCCTCCCTCGCCGGGCGTGATCATGGCGACGATGAAGAACAGGGCGCCCATGCCGAGCGTGGCGACGAGCTGAATCAGGAGCACGTTCTTTGCCGGCATGTCGCGCTGGGTCCGTTTCGCGGTTTCTTCCGAGTCCGCCGCGGCCTTCGAGAAGCCCTTGAACCCGAGAGTCACCGACGAAGCCACGATCTTCCACATCCTGAGGATCCCGATAATGCCGGAGACGGCGATGGCGCCGATTCCGATCGGCTTGACGAAAGCACCGAAAATCGCCGTCGCATTCATGTCCGCGATGTTGTAGGTGGTTCCCGCGAACGCCAGACTATCAATCTCCTTGCCGAAGAGATAGATCGCCGGAACCATCACCAGCATCGCGAGCACCGAGCCCGAAGCGATGATCGAGGCGTAGCGAATGCCGATGATGTAGCCGAGACCGAAGAGGGCGGCGATCGCCGTGAGTTGCACCTCGATTCTCAGGTCCCCGCCGATTCCGCCGAGCAGGGTCGAGCTCGAGAGATTCGCGTTCCACAGGTGAAGAGCCTCGATCGAGAAATCGAAGAGCGCCCCGACCGCAAATGCGATCAACAGGATCTTGCCCGCGCCACCGCCGGAGCTCTCCCCTGTGATCAGAATGTTGTTGATGGCGGTAGCCTCCGGAAACGGGAGCTCGCCGTGCAGATCGGCCACGAAGTACTTGCGGAGCGGGATGATGAGCACGACGCCCAGCGACCCGCCAATGAAGCAGGCCAGGAAGATCTGCCACCAGAAGACGTCGAGTTGGTTGATATACATCGCGGGAACGACGAAGGTCGCTCCGGCGGCGACTACGCCGGCTGCCTGGCCGACGCTCTGCACCATCACGTTCTCGAGGATGGTGCTCTTCATCGCGCGCAGCTTGCCGAAGAATATCGCGAGGATGGCGATCGGGATGGAAGCCTCGATGGCGTTGCCCGCCCGCAAGGCCATGTAGGAACAGGCGGCGGTGAAAACGACCACCATGGCGACCCCGAGCCCGATCGACCACAGGGTCACCTCGGGCCGAAGATCGTCGGCCGCCACGACCGGTTCGTAGACCTCCCCGGGCTCGAGCTTGCGGTAGGCGTTCGACGGCAGGAGTTTCGATTTCAGCGGTTTCGATTCTTCCATGGGGCCTCCATCAGGCGATCTCGAAGTGGGTGGCACCGTAACACAGGGAGAGGACTGCCTCAATAGTAGACGGTGCCAGAGACGGTGCCAGGTGAAACTTTCTCAACTTTGTTGGAGGTGGGGCTCTTTCTGCCGGCTGTTTTTTCAGGCAACAAAGTTAAGAAAGTTTCACCTGGCACCGCAGTTCACCTTCAAGAGCGGTGAGAAAGTCCTCGGCGCTGTCGAAGAGGCGCGGAAGGGGGCCGGTACGTCCCGAAGAAGGGGTCAGGGTCCAGCTTCTCCAGCACCACACCGGGACGCCATTCTTGAGGGCGTGGGCGATTTCGGACAGCGTCCCCGCACCGCCGCCGATGGCCACACAGAGGGTCGCGGACAGGACATTGAAGGCATTGCGAGCACTGCCGGCACCGGTGAACACGGGGATCTTCACCCAGGGATTGGGATAGGTCTCCGTGGGGCGAGCACACGGGAGGATCCCGACGGTGAGACCACCAGCCTCGACAGCCCCGCGGCTCGCCGCCTCCATGACCCCCGCTCCTCCTCCGGTGAGCACCACCCAGCCGGCGCCGGCTGCCAGGGCTCCAACCCTTTCCGCCAGCACTTCCTCGTCCCGCGAAGCGTCACCTGCTCCAAGAACCGCCAGGATGGGCAGGGAATTTTCGTTTTCCATCGTCGTCGAGCCCCCCGCGTCATATTACGCTATGAGCTATGAGCTATGGGCTATGGGCTATCAGCTTTCAGCCCTTTGCTGACGACTGACCGCTGACTGCTGAGAGCTGACTGCTGACGGCTGACGGCTGACTGCCGAGAGCTGACGGCAACAAAACACCCGGGCGCGGCGCCCGGGTGTTGAGGTTTGATTCTTGACGGTGACTACTCGAGAACGACCAGGGTGACGCGGCGGTTGTTCGCACGGCCGTCGCGGGTCGAGTTGTCGTCAATAGGCTTGTACTCGCCGTAGGAGATAACGTTCATCCGGAACAGCGGAATGCCCTGCTCCATGTTGAGGTAGCGCATCACCTGCTCGGCGCGCTTGTAGCCGAGATTCAGGTTGTAGTTCTCGCTGCCGATGTTGTCGGTGTGGCCCTGTACCTCGATGAAGGCGTTGGTGGTAATTCCCTTGGCCTTGGTGGCAAAACCGTCAAGAGCGGCCTTGGCCTCGTCAGAGAGGGCATACTTGTCGAATCCGAAACGTGCGTCGTTGTCGGTCAGGGTGACCTCGTAGAGGAACTTGCCCTTGGAGAGCTTGCCGGCCTTTTCGGCGCGCTTCAGCGCGTCCTTGGCGGTCTCGGAGATCATGGCGATCTCCTTCTCGAGCTCCGCATCCTTCGCATGAAGATCAGAGATCTCCTTCTGGTTGACCTCGACCGCGTCCTGCACCTCATGGATCTTGGTGTTGGTCACCTGACCAAAGGCCGAGATCTGCTCATTCACCCACTTCTCGGTCGCGCAGCCGGTCAGACCGACGGCCGCCACCAGAAGCAACACCAAAGCCGGGGAGAACATCTTCCTCATCATCCACCTCCTGTTTTTTTGCCAATAATATTCGTCGATGCTCCAACGGGCACCGTGATGCGCACTATAACACAATCGCAATAGCAAGCTAGTTTCCGGATGGGGACAAGCAAATAATCTCCGACACCTACCAGGCAAGGCATTCAGGATCATCAGGGTCCACCTCGGCGGCACATTCGACCACACCGTCTCCGAGCCGAACCAGAACCGGCGTCTGCAGGAACCAATCGACGCCAGCCGGCAGTTCGGCCATTCGGCAGTCGTGGCACGGAAAAACCTGCAGGTTCTCGGTCGGCCAGCCATTCCTCTCCGGCACCGCGATGGCGGTGGTCGGCCAGGAGAGCGATCCGTTGAAGTAGATCTCGAGCAGCTCGTGGCAGTGCTCGCAATCCTTGCGGAAGAACACCACGTACTGTTGGCCTGTTTCGAGGTCTTCCGGCAACCCCAGAACCCAGGATGCGATCTCCAGCTCGAGGAAGGGTCTACCGATCCACGACTCGTATTGGGGAAGGTAGTAACCGTCGGCCGGCAGCGCCGCAGCAGCGGCATTTCCCGCCGCAACAGGCGTTTCCACATCCTCACCGGCTGCCATCGAGCCGTTAGTGGTGAGGGCGAATGCCACCGCGACACTCGCCAGGCTCCACAGACCGGCGAGAACCACTCTCGATGTGGGCAAGGTCCGTGTGAGGGCCAGCCTCGGCTCCCGTCGGCCCAGCACAAGCAAGCCGAGGAAGAAGGCAAAATCGACCACCAGGGTGATCCCGGGATGGATCGTGATCGCTCCAAAGCAGCCGCAGCTCGAGGCCCCGAGAAGCACGTCGCCGATCAGAACCGGGAGGAAGGCGCCCAGCATCACGACCCCGGCCAGCCGAGCCAGCGACGGCAGCAAGACCATCACGCCCACCACGATCAGCTCCACTGCGATGCCGAAGCGAAGCACGAACATGAGATCCACACCGAGACCGCCGAACCACTTGATGAGGGCTGCCGGCAGGTTGCCGGGGCTGCCGTCGACGAGCTTGAGGACCGCGCCCACAAACAACCACAGCGGGATCACAACCCGTGCGAGGATGACAGCAAGAGCGCCCACGTCCTCCGTCACTGCGTTTGTCGTCTGAACACGAGTCGCCATCTTTGCCTTTACGCTCCTTACTTCCTGGAGGTTATCTCCCCCGCCAGGGCTGCGCCGCCTCTGCGAGCGGTTTTTTACAGATCGCTGACCTCGCCTCCAAGCGAGCTCCACACCTCCGCCTCCACCTCGCCCGCCCGGGTTCGGGTCCGACGCAGGGCCTCATCGACCCGCCTCAGCATCTCTCCAGCCTCCGGGTCGTCCGCCATCTCCTGAAGGTTGATGCGCACGTTCATCGCCGCGCCCAGCGCAGCGGCGCGAGCCATGCCCGCACCCACCCCGGCGTCGGATGCCGACGCCTTCATGCCCGACTCGCGGGCGCGGGCGCACAGCTCAACCACCTCGGGGCAGGCCTCGGCGACCGCGAGCGGAACGCGCGCCGCACCGAGGGTCGCCTCCCGAACCGCCGCTTCACGTGCGGGACCCGCCACCTTGCCCGCCTCCATCAGCGCTTGGAACGACCAGGTATCGGCATCGATGGCATCGAGCAGCTCCTGCTTGATTTCTTGCGCACGAACCGCCACGTCCTCGAGCTCGGAGCGCACCCCCTCGAAGGCCTGTTTGGGGTGCGGAAGATTGGCGACCATCGCGGCGAGAGCGGCACCCAACGCGCCGGCCAGCGCGGCAACCGAGCCGCCGCCGGGAGCGGCCGAATCTCGGGATGTCTCGTCGGCGAAATCTTGCAGGGTCATGGACGCGAGAGGTCGTTCCGGCGCGAGGAACTCCTCGATGATCTTCTCCTTCGGGTCGAAGGGGGAGACGTCGCTCAGACCCAGGGTCTTGGCGGCGGCGCGAACCACATCGGCCTGAGGCACCCCCGACGAACGGCCCATGCGTTGGAGGTAGTGCCGCCCGGCGTCGAGGATCGCCTGCCTCGGGATGAGGCCCACCAGCTCCGAGCCCGTCACTCGGAGGCCTCTCGAGCGGGCACTTTCGTCACAAGCGTCGAAGGCGACGTGTACCGGAGTCACGTCGAGGTCCACGAGGTTCATCGAGACCTGCGCACACCCGTACTCGGGGATATACCAGCCGACCCCTCGCACCGCCTCGAGGGTGCCCGGCTGTTGGACCTTCTTGCCGTCCGGACCGGGAACCATGCGCCCCTTCTCGCGGACGTCGAAGGCGACGCGATTGGCCCAGCGCTTGTCCGTCACGTTGAGGTTGACGTTGTAGGCGACCAGAAACTTGCGGGCGCCGATCACCATCGCGCCGAAGGAGGGAATGAACTCACAAGGTCCAAAGTCCGGGGCGAAGTCGGGATCCTCGAGCTTTTCCCGAAGCGCCTCGTACTCGCCCTTGCGGATCTCGGCCAGCGAACGCCGCTCCGGTCGGGTCGCGGCGAACTCGTAAAGAAAGACCGGAAGAGACAGCTCCTCCCCCACCCTCTCTCCGAGGCGCTTCGCGAGCTCAACGCAGTCGTCCATGGTGACGCCGGAAACCGGCACGAAGGGGCATACGTCAACCGCTCCCATGCGGCCGTGAGCCCCGTGGTGCGTGCGCATGTCGATCAGCTCCCGCGCCTTGACCACCAGCTGGAAGGCACCCTCGAGCACCGCTTCGGGCTTGCCGACGAAGGTGATGACCGTGCGGTTGGTCTCCCGACCAGGATCGACGTCGAGCAGCTCGACTCCGGAAACCGCGGCCGCTGCCTGCGCGACGGCGTCGTAGATCTCCGGCCGCTGTCCTTCGGAGATGTTCGGTACGCACTCGACAATCTTCATCCGCGTCCTCCAAGCCACGGCATCCTATGCCGCCATCGTCGCTTTGACAATAATCCCTGGCTCATTTTTCGCGCCGGGCGCGCCCACGCGCACGGCGCAAAAAATTAAGATCCAATAGGCCTACAATGGGACGGATCGTAGAGCTTACCCGACACCGACCGCTTCGAGATCAGCCTCAACCATCATCTTCACCAGCTCGTCGAAGCTGACCCGCGGCTCCCAGCCGAGCTCGCGGCGTGCCTTCGACCCGTCGGCCACCAGAGCATCAACCTCGGCCGGGCGAAAGTACTTGGGATCCACGACCACCCGTTCGTCGCCGCTCGCACGGTCGCGGCCCACCTCCTCGGTCCCGGCACCGCTCCACTCCAGCTCGATGCCCACCCGCGCGAAGGCCGCCTCGCAGAACTCCCGAACCGAGTGCTCTTCGCCGGTTCCGACCACCCAGTCGTCAGCCTTCTCCGCCTGCACGATCCGCCACATGGCGTCGACAAAGTCGCCCGCAAAACCCCAGTCCCGGCGCGCGTCGAGATTGCCGAGGGCGACGTGCTCACGGCGGCCGGCGGCGATATCCGCCACCGCGCGGGTGATCTTGCGGGTGACGAAGTTCTCTCCACGACGGGGCGATTCGTGGTTGAAGAGAATGCCGTTAGCCGCAAAAATCCCATAGGCCTCGCGAAAATTGACGGTCGCCCAGAAGGCGTAGAGCTTGGCCACCGCGTAGGGGGAACGCGGATGGAAGGGCGTCTCCTCGCTCTGCGGCACCTCGACGACCTTCCCGAAGAGTTCCGATGATGACGCCTGGTAGAAGCGGGCATCCGGTGCGATCCGCCGCACCGCCTCGAGAAGCCGCACCGCGCCGAGCCCGGAGACATCCCCGGTATATGTCGGCATCCGGAAGGAGATCCCGACGTGAGACTGGGCTGCGAGGTTGTAGACCTCGTCGGGCCGAACCTCCGAGAGAATAGTCGTCAGCGACTCCGTGTCGCCCAGGTCGCCATAGTGCAGGCGAAGGCGCCGTCCACCCTGCGGGTTCTCCCGGAGGTGGTCGATCCGCTGCCGATTGAAGGTGGAAGCCCGGCGTACGATTCCGTGGACCTCGTAACCCTTGTCGAGGAGAAGCTCGGCGAGGTAGGAGCCGTCCTGACCGGTGATGCCGGTGATGAGCGCCTTTTTCATGGTGCGAAGAATACCAGAGGGGCCTGCGGCCCTCAATTTTCAGGTCTCAGGTCGCAGGGCGCACATTGCAGGTCTCAGGTTTCAGGTCTCAGGTCTCACGGCGCACATCGCAGGTGGCAGGTGGTCGGTGGTGGGTGGTGGGTGGTGGGTGGCGGGTGGCAGGTGGCAGGTGGCAGGTGGCAGGTGGCAGGTGGCAGGTGGCAGGTGGCAGGTGGCAGGTGGCAGGTGGCAGGTGGCAGGTGGCAGGTGGCAGGTGGCAGGTGGCAGGTGGCAGGTGGCGGGTCGCAC
>DAOWFV010000099.1 GCA_030637805.1 Acidobacteriota bacterium
AACTCCGAGTCCACCAGGCAGGCCGAACGGTCGAGCACGGTCTGGGCGCCGGCGTCGATGGAGATCTCGGGCTCGGAACGGGCGGCGGTCCGGAATGCGCGAGCCAGGAAGTCGCGGGTCGCTCGGTGGCGGGCGGGGGAGGCGAACGCAGACTCAGGAAGGGCGGCGCTATCCAGAGGTAGTCGCGCGCGCAGCCGCGAGGGGGCGGCGTAGGGATCGCCCTGGACGTGGTCCACGAGGAGATCGAAGCCGTCGAATCGGAATTGCTTGCCCTCGATCTCCTTGTAAGCCTTGTAGCCGCGCCCATCGATACGCTCGAGCGTGCGCGCAAGATCCTGCATCAGTCCCCCTCGCCGTAGCCCATGGCATCTACAAGCGAGATCCGGCTGCGCATGAAGGACCCGCTGCCGTGGCCGAGAATCCGCCCACGTCCGTCTTTCAGATCCGCCTCCGCCACCCAAAGGTTGCTGCTCGCGCTGACCACCCGCCCAGAGGCCATCATTTCGCCCTCGGAGATGGGGCGGATGAGATGAACGTTGAAGCTCACGGTGAGCACGAAGACGTCTTCTACCAGGGAGTTGACGGCGAAAAAGGCGGCGTCGTCCATCGCCTTGAAGTAGACCGATCCATGGGCCGCGCGGGCGGCGTGGTGGAGGTGGGGACCCACCGCGAAGCCGACCTCCGCCTCGCCCTCTCGGATAGAGACGGTCGGCCGGTAGATCTCGTTGCAGGGGGCGGCGAGATACATGCGTTCGAGACGACGGTGGTGATTATCAGTCATTGCGTCTGCCCTCGATGGTCAGTTTTGAGTTACTGGCGCCCTGCGGGCGCCGTGACCCCCCACCGTGAGCGGGTGGCCGCTCGCCGGCGATCCCCGGCTGCGGCCACAAACCGCTCCCGTCGGCGGGTGTTGAGTTTTTAGTTTTGAGTTGTCGGCCACCCGCCCATTCCTCACCGCAAGAACCTGAGCTCCGGATTGCAGATCTCAGGGGCCAAACGGGTGGGAATCGAGAATTGAGAACTGAGAATTGAGAATTCCAGCTTTGGGGGTAGGTGGGTGGGAACTCAAAACTCAAAACTAAAAACTCAAAACTCATGGCATCGCGAGCTCCAACTCGATGGGGCAATGATCCGATCCCATGACATCGGCGTGGATCCGGGCGGCCACTACCTTTCCCTCGAGGTCCGGCGAGATGAAGAAGTAGTCGATCCGCCACCCGACGTTGCGTTCGCGCACACCCGGGCGGTTGCTCCACCAGGTATAGCGACCCTCTTCTCCGGGATGCAGCTTGCGGAAGATGTCCAGGTACCCATGGTCCAGAAAACGGGTCACCCAGGCTCTTTCCTCCGGGAGAAAACCGGTGTTTTTCTGGTTGGACTTGGGGTTGGCGAGGTCGATCTCCTCGTGGGCGGTGTTGACGTCGCCGCAGATGACGATGCTCTTGCCGTCCCGGCGCTGCGCTTCGGCGTGCTGCAGCACGGCCTCGGAGAACTCGAGCTTGTAGGGCACCCGGCTGAGATCGTTGCCTCCGTTCGGAAAGTACCCGGTGTAGAAGAGAAAGTCCCCGTAGTCGGCGATGATCAGCCGCCCCTCGTCGTCGAAGCGCGGCTCCTCCAGACCACCGAGGACCACGCTCCTCGGTTCGGTCCGGGAGTAAAGGGCCACACCCGAATAGCCCTTGCGTTCGGCGGGGTGGAGGTGGGTTTGATATCCGTCCGGCTGGCGGATCTCTTCTTCGAGCTGCTCTGGGAGGGCGCGAGTTTCCTGGAGCCCAATGATGTCCGGTTTCGCCTTCGCGAGCCAGTCAAGAAAGCCCTTGCGCCCGCAGGCGCGCAGGCCGTTGACGTTCCAGCTGAAGAGCCGCATGGTCTTCGTTTTCGCCACCTTCAGTCTCCCTTGAAGAGCACTGCATCGGCGGTGCCCAAGAAAGCGATTTCGTATTCCAGACTCCGGGCGAGCGTGTGCTCGCGATGAGTGTTGAAACCCCAGCCGGCCAGAACCGGTCGCACGCCCAGCCTCGCCACCTGTTCGAGATGGTTAACCTTGTCGTCGACGAATGTAATGTCCGAGAAGTCGGCGTCCAGGCGATCCCGAAGAACCCGCAAATGGTGGGTCTTCTCGACCCCGGTCTCCTTGTCCATGATGAGATCGGCACCGAAGACGTCGGCCATCCCGAGCTCCTCGAGGAGCAAGTTTACCGATCGCGAATCCTTGGCGGTCGCGACCGCGAGCTTGGTGTCAGCGGCGTGCCCGCGCAGCGTTTCGGCGAGGCCGGGGTAGGGGAGGTGGAGGTTGAGCCAGGCGCTGAGGTCGTCGGCGCGCAGCCGTGAGCGCGCCTCGTAGAAGAGCCGGTGATAGTCCTCCAACCAGACCCGTTCGTGGTTTGCGTAGAAGCGGTCGTAAGCCTCTTGATCGACGATCGCGACCCCGGTCTCGAGGGCGCGCAGGGTGACCCCGAAGTCCTCGGCACGGTTGCCCAGGGGGAGTAGGTCGGCGAAGGCCTGGACCAGGTGGTCGTCGAGGTGATCATTGCCGCCGTTGGCTGCGTCGTCGCGCAGCTCGGTCAGCCGCCGGAGGAGGGGAGAGCCTGGCTCCTGGAGAGCGTAAGCGTCCACCGCCACCACGAATACCTCCCGGGAGGAGTCGCAGAGCACGCCGTCGAAGTCGAGAGCCAAGATACGCATCGGTTGGGAAGTGTAGCGTAACGCCTTCGGCGAATTAGGAATTAGGAATTAGGAATTAGGAATTCGGAATTCGGAATTTCGGACCCCTGCTGTCGGCACCGCGTCACAGTGCCGGTAACTCAAAACCCGCCGACGGGAGCGGTTTGTGGCCGCAGCCGGGGGTCGCCGGCGAGCGGCCACCCGCTCACGGTGGGAGGTCACGGCGCCCGCAGGGCGCCAGTAACTCAAAACTCAAAACTAAAAACTCGCTACACTCCCCCCGTGATTCAGCTTGAGAACGTGTGCAGACGATATGCCGGCGCCGACACAGAGGTGTTGCGCAACTTGGATTTGCAGGTCGGCCGCCGGGAGTTCGTCTCGATTGTCGGGCGATCTGGCTCGGGGAAAACGACCCTGCTGAATCTCATCGGAGGTCTCGACCGCGCGTACGAAGGCCTGGTCCAGGTGGAGGGGAGAAGGCTGGACGAGCTCGACGACTCCGAGCTCTCCGCCTACCGCAACCTCCGGGTCGGCCAGGTCTTCCAGGCGTACCACCTCCTCGACCACCTCACCTGCCGCGAAAACGTGGCTCTGGCGGCCCTCTTCGCCCGCGGCCGCGAGCGCCGGGACGCGGCCTGGGCGCGACGGCGTGCGGACGAAGTCCTCGCCGGCGTGGGTCTGCCGGACGCCGGGGGCCGTGCACCGTCGACTCTCTCCGGCGGCGAGCGCCAGCGGGTCGCCATCGCGCGTGCTCTTTTCCATCGACCGGCAATCCTCCTCTGCGACGAACCCACCGGCAACCTCGATACCGAGACGGGACGCGAGGTGGTGGAGCTTCTGCTCGACCTTCACCTCGAGGAGGAGGTGACGATCGTCGCCGTCACCCACGACACGGCAATCTCCGCCGCCGGGGGCCGAGTCCTCCATCTGGTGGACGGCCGCCTCGAGGAGCGGGGTGGAGCCGCAGGATGATCGGGCGCGGTTTCGCGCGTACGGTGGCAGGAGATCTGTTGCGCCACTGGAAGCACTTCGCGGCGGCGTCGGTGGGCATCATCCTCGGGGTCGCGGCTCTGATCTTCTTTCTCGGCCTCGGCCTGAGGGTGCGGGATCTCCTTCTGGTTCAGGTCTTTCCCAGCGAGTATCTCGAGGTGGCGCCGCGAAGTGTCGATCTCGATATCTTCGCCCTCCGCGTCGACCTCGGCCGCGACACCCTCGACAGCGCCGCCCTCGAGGAGCTGTCCGCGATCCCGGGAGTGGACGCGGTTTACCCGAAAATGCGACTGATAGTGCCCGCGCTCGCGTCAGGCGGAACCTCCCTCTTCGGTGCGGGCATGCAGACCGAGATCGTCGCCGACGGCATCGACCCGCGCCTCGTGACGGAGGACGTCGGGGAGGCGTTTCACGAGGTGGGCGGGGACCCCGAATCGCCGGCGAGGCCTTGCAGGAGAGACGGCGACTGCAGCGAGGGATCGTATTGTGACCGGCCCGCCGGCGTGTGTAAGCCCTACATTCCGGTTCTGGTCTCACCCTACGTCGTGGAGCTCTACAACGGCGCTTTCCGCCGCGCCTACGGACTGCCGAAAATCAATCCCGATGCTCTGCGCGGGCTGAGCTTCGAGATGGCCTTCGGGGCCTCGACCTTCCGGCCCTCGGAGAGCACAGTGATCCGCGAGCGCATGCGGCTGGTGGGTGTCTCCGACAAGGCGATCCCACTCGGCGTCACCCTGCCCCTCGGCCACGTGCGGAGTCTCAACGCCGCCCTGGGTTCTCCTGAGGCCGGGGAGCGCTACCACTCCGCCGTCCTCGGGGTGGGGGCAAAGGAGATGCTGCCGGCGGTGGTGGAGGCGGTGGAAGCTGCAGGGCTGGAGGTTCGAGACCGGGGAGCGAGGCGGGCGGCCCTGGTGACGGCGGTGATGATGGCGGTGCTGGGGCTCGTCGGGGTCGCGCTGATCACCGTTGCCGCGGCCCACATCATGCACGTCTTCTTCCTGGTGGTGATGGTGCGGCGTCGGGAGATCGGGTTGCTGAGGGCGGTGGGCGCCCGCCGCGGGGACATCCGCAACCTGCTGTTGGCGGAGGCGGCGGTGGTGGGGCTGGTAAGCGGACTTGTGGGTTCTCTGGCGGCCCTCACGGCGGCGGTGGTCGCGGACGGATTTGCCGCGAGCCGAGTCCCGGACTTTCCCTTCAAGCCGGAGAGCTTTTTCGCGTTCCCACCGTGGCTCTTCCTCTCGGTGATCGCCCTCGCGGTCGGCGCTGCGGTCGTGGGCGCGCTGCCGTCCGCTCTGAGGGCCGCGGCCGGAGACCCCTCCGACGCCCTCGCGGGCCGCTGAAGAATCTTCCGAGCCTGTGCCCAAGCCCGTGCCCGCGTGCCGCGCGCCGGCGGACTCCGCCTGTCATCTTGAACGAGCGAGCGTAGCGAGGGAGTCGAAAGATCCCCTGAATCCACGGAGAGTGATTGTTCCCCACCCCCTCTCCAGCCCGCGTTCGCGTCTGCGCGCGAACGTCCGGGTAACTCACCGAGCACGTCATTTGAAACTTTTCTCAACCGTGCACGTAAAAATGGTGTGGTCGAATTTGAGGAGCAGTCTCAAATTCTTCGATGCCGGATCTCGACATGGGGTCTGAAGTCCGGGATCGGGAAACGATGCCTTCCCCCGGAGAACGGGGGATGGATTCGAGCTCAGGGAGGTAGAAATGAAGCGTCTGACTGGTGTGTTGGCGGTGGTGATCGTCGTGGTTATGGCGATGCCCGCTGTGGCGGGCGAGGGTTCCAAGTGCACGGCATCGACCCAGGATTGCCTGAACCACATGGCAAAGAACCTGGAGAACCGGGGATGGGTCGGTCTCGAGCTCGATGACCAGGGCGGTGTGGACAAGATGATGGTGACCAAGGTCGTGTCGAACAGTCCGGCGTCCAGAGCCGGGTTCGAGAAGGGTGACATCCTCGTGGCTGTCAACGGTGTGGCATTCTCGGAGGCCAACCAAAAGAAGCTCAAGGACGTCAAGTACTCGATGAAGCCCGGCGCCGACTTTTCCTATACCGTGGCGCGACACGGCTCGAAAGTGAACCTCGACGTGACCCTCGGGCAGATCCCGGAGGACGTCCGCGCGCAGTGGATCGGTAATCACATGATGGACCATGCCGAGGTGCAGATGGCGTCGGCCGAGTAAACACGAGTCCTCGACAAATTACCAGGCCGGCGCTCGAATGAGCGCCGGCTTTTGTGTGTCTTCCAGCCTGCATATCTCACCAGGTTTCGTCGCTGGCCCGTACTTCTCACCAGATTTCGTCGCGAGGGGCGCAAGGTATAGTGCGCGTCTGCGCTCTCGCAAGATTTGGGAGAGAAGGCGTACTTGCGGTACGTCGAGCGAGCAAATCGAGAAAACGCAGACACGTGCTGTGCATTGC
>DAOWFV010000100.1 GCA_030637805.1 Acidobacteriota bacterium
CACCGCTGCGAGGGGAGCCGCCTCGGAGTTTTTAGTTTTGAGTTTTGAGTTTTGAGTTACGGACGCCCGAGCGCGGGCATAATGACCCAATACCTACGATCTCCTCCCCGCGCCGGAAATTCCGAATTCCTAATTCCTAATTCCGAATTCCGAATTCCCGCTGCTTCCACCCCCTCGCTCACCGGCAGGGGCTCCGCATCCTGGAAATTCGAGGTGCTTTGCAGGAGAAGCCACTGTAGGATGGCAAAGGAAAAAACTGGACGGTTCACAGGCAATCGCCTCAAAACCGGCCGCAAAAAAAAGGAGGAATAACGTGAACAAGAATTTTCTGACCCTGCTTGCGTGTGTGGCGATGGTCGTGGCCTTGGGTTGCTCCAGGTCGGCGCCGGTGGTCGAAACCGAGACGATCGCGGAGCCCGCGGCGGCGTCTACGGTGGAGACGGCCGAGGCGAGGCACGACGTGGTCTACGTGTGCGGCTGCGGGCCTGACTGTAACTGCGGCTCCATCAGCACCGAACCGGGAAACTGTGACTGTGGCACGGCCCTCGTGTGGGCTCACGTAGTCAAGGTGGAAGGCAATGAAGCATTGCTGTGCACGTGCGCCGAAGGTTGTGACTGCACGATCGATGCTTCGGACGACACCAAGTGCAGCTGCGGCAACGAGGTGCGGCGAGCCAGCCTCGAAGGAAGCGGGCTGTGGTTTTGCAACTGCGGCGGATCGTGCACCTGTAACCACGTGTCCTCCGAGCCGGGCGTCTGCGGCTGCGGCATGGACCTGATCACCTCGTGACTGAACCGAGAGCTATTTCCCTGGTGCTGACCTCGAAGCCGACGATGGAGGGGGCCGGGGTTCGGCTCGAGCGGGTCTTCGGACACGCGGAGGTGCCGCGCTTCGACCCCTTCCTGCTCCTCGACGACTTCGGCTCGGACAACCCTGACGACTACCTGGCGGGCTTCCCGTGGCATCCTCACCGCGGAATCGAGACCGTCACCTACATGCTCTCGGGCGAGGTCGAGCACGGCGACAGCCTCGGCAACCAGGGCGTGATCGGACCCGGCGACGTACAGTGGATGTCCGCCGGCGGCGGCATCATCCACCAGGAGATGCCCCGCCACGTCCAGGGCCTCATGCGGGGATTTCAGCTCTGGGTCAACCTGCCGGCAGCGAGCAAGATGATGAAGCCT
This sequence comes from Acidobacteriota bacterium, assembly GCA_030637805.1. Lineage (GTDB taxonomy): Bacteria > Acidobacteriota > Thermoanaerobaculia > Thermoanaerobaculales > Sulfomarinibacteraceae > Sulfomarinibacter. The sequence goes on from DAOWFV010000100.1 coordinate 1,186, forward strand.
CGCTACCGGGAGATGCCCGCCTCCACCATCCCCGAGGTGAGACCGAAGGACGGTGTACGGGTGAAGATCATCGCGGGCGAGGTCGACGGCGTGCGCGGCCCGGTGCAAGATGTCGTTGTGAACCCTTCGTACCTGGACGTCTCCTTGGGACCCGGCGTCGACTTCGAGCACCCGGCCCTCCCCGGCCACACCGTCTTCGCCTATGCGGTCGAGGGCGAAGGCCGGGTCGGCCCCGGAAGTTCACAGGAACTGGCCGCCGGGCAGCTCGCCCTCTTCGCCGACGGCGGGCCCATCCTGGCCTCCGCCGGCGACGGCGCGTTCCGCTTCCTCCTCGTATCGGGCCGCCCCCTGGGCGAGCCCGTGGCCTGGAACGGCCCCATCGTCATGAACACCCGGGAGGAGCTGGCCGACGCATTCCGCGAGTACCAGGAGGGGACCTTCATCGCTTAGCCGGAGCCAAGAAGGGCCTGCCGGCTGTTCCCGTCTCTTATTCGTCACCGTCTCCGTACATCAGCTCCATGTCGGGCTCCTCGGTGCAGTAGTAGTGGACCCAGATGTAGGCGTGCTGAAAGAGCGCGACGACCAGCGCAACGTGCGAGCGGGCGAGGAGCGCGATCGACCACAGACCAAGAAAGGCAATCAGGTACATCGCGTTAGGCGTCCACGCAAAAGCGCCCGTTCGTACCATCGGCATTTGGCGGTAGCACAGGCGGAAGTGGTCGCCCCCGAGTGCGCGGGGGATGCCGAAGTAGCGGAAGACCGACCACAAAGTGTACAGGGCCGGCACGAGCAGCGCGGCGCCGAAGGCCAAGGAGAGCCACCGTGGCAGCATCAGCGAACCTGAGTCCGCGACCGCCAGGCCCACCATCAGCAGGGGACGGGCGACAAGAAATGGCATGAAGATGAGGCTCCAGAACCCCAGGTCCCACTCACCAAAAACGCGCGTGAGCACGCCCCATCCGAGCTGACCGCGAAACACCAGCCAGACGATCACCTGGTGGGCTGCCGCGACCGTGATGTTCAGCCAGAACCATCCCCGCACGCTCAAACCGAGCCAGGAATCCGAAGCGCCGAGCTTGGGCGCCGCCAGGGCGTAGCTCACCGCCACGAGAAGCCCCAGCAGCCCGGCGTGCAGCAGCTGGCGATGGAAGAGGAACGCCGCCGATCGCGCCTCGACGATGGTCGCCTCAGCAGGGTCCATAATATTTACTCCCTAACCCGCTTTTCTCAGGATATTGTGTTGCATCCGCCACCGCCAAGAGACTACCTCAGAGGTACGGCCTTGGATCGACAGGAGTGCCGTTGCGCCGCACCTCGTAATGGAGGTGGTTCCCCGTCGCGTTGCCGCTCTTGCCCACCGTGCCGACGACCGTCCCATTCTTAACCCGATCGCCCTTGCCGACCTTGATGCGTTTGAGGTGGGCATAGGCGGTCTGCCACCCGTCGCCGTGGTCGATCACCACCATCCGCCCGAAGTCCCCCGAGCGACCGGCGAAGCTAACGCGCCCCTCCGCCGTCGCCACGACCTTTGTCCCGGCCGGCGCCGCCAGGTCGATTCCCTGGTGGTGCGACCGCCCGCGCGGCGCACCGAAGACCGAGGTAATCACCGCCACGTCCCGAGACACCGGCCATCCGTGCGGCACTGCCTCCGGCGCCTCGACACGGCGGGCACTCGCGCAGCCCTGAAACGCGAGCAGCAGCATGCCGGCGCCCGCCACCCCCGCCCAGCCCGGCACCTTCATACGCGTACGCACGCCCCATGATCGCAGTCTCAGGACCAGGGTCAAGAGCCGGAACCACCTTCGCGGCTTGTCGATGACCACCGCCTCCGTTGAGATCATGTATCATCAAATCTGTGAGAAACAGAAAAGGCTCGTCACCCGAAAAGGAGAAGATCATGGATCTGAAAAACCTCGGAAACTCGGACCTCGAGATCTCGTCGATCGGGCTGGGGACCTGGGCCATCGGAGGAGATGGAGCCTTCGGCTGGGGACCGCAGGATGACGCTCAATCCATCGCCGCCATCCACCGCGGCGTGGAGAGCGGCATCAACTGGATCGACACCGCCCCCATCTACGGGTTCGGTCACTCGGAGGAGGTCGTCGCCCGGGCACTGAAGGACCTCGGCGGCGACGAACGACCCCTGGTGTTGACGAAATGCAGCCTGGTCTGGGATAAGGACCGAAACGTCGGCCACACCCTCGAGGCGGACTCCATTCGCCGTGAGGTCGAGGCCAGCCTCCAGCGCCTGCAGACCGATGTGCTCGACCTGTGCCAGATCCACTGGCCCTCGTTCCCGCCCGGAGGTCCCGCTCCCGGAATCGAGGAGGCGTGGACCGCGCTGGCCGAGCTCATGGGGGAGGGGAAGATCCGGCACATCGGCGTGTCCAACTTCAATGTGAGTGAGCTCGAGCGGGCGCAGGCCATCGCCCCCATCACCTCGCTCCAACCGCCGTATTCGATGCTCATGCGAGAGATCGAGGAGGAGATCCTCCCCTTCTGCAGCCGGCACGGAATCGGGGTGATCGTCTACTCACCGATGCACAACGGCCTTCTCAGCGGCAGCATGACCCGCGAGCGCATCGCTGCCCTGCCCGCGTCCGACTGGCGCAAGAACGTCAACCCGGCCTTCCGCGAGCCGCATCTTTCTCGAAACCTCGAACTCGTCGAGGTCCTGAAGGGTATCGGCGAACCCCACGGGCGCACGGCGGGCGAGGTTGCGATCGCATGGACCCTTCGGCATCCGGAGGTCACGGGAGCTATCGTCGGAGCGCGCCATGCCGGCCAGGTGGACGGATTCGTCGACGCCATGGACTTTCGCCTGAGCGAGGATGAGATCGCCGAAATCGCGGCCCGGCTCCCCGAGTCGATCGCCATGATGCAGCTCGCCTGAGCCACAGAATGTCACGCGCCGCGCCGGACCGACCGTGGTGGGCCGCCCGTCTCAGTCGACCATCACGCGCGGCGCATCGGCCTCCTCGAGAAGCTCTTCGAGCTTGGGCAGCGCATCCTCGATCACTGCGTCGAGCTCCGTGACCAGACCGTCAAGCTCTTCCCGCAGCTCCTCGAAGCGCTCCCTCGAGCTCTCGGCGGGAGCGCCCAGCGAGCTTTCCACGACCCCTTGCAGGTAGAGGAGCTGGTTGTCGATCCGGGGCGGGAAGTTGAGGATGTCCTGGCTCGACTCGGCCTTGGTCTGGTGGAGCTTCTCCTCGACGGCGGTCAGCGACGCGGCGATCTCGTCGGCCGTGGCGGTGATCGCCTCGTCCTCCATCCTCGCGGCCGCAGTCTGCACCTGGGCGCGGACATCGCGGATGCGTCCGATGGCATCGTGCGACCGGGTGAGCTCCTCCCAAATTGCCCTGGCCAGCACGTACTGCTGCTCCCTGGCCTCCCGGCTCACCTCGAGGCGCGGGTCCTCGACCACCTCGAAAGTCGAGGTGTCGCTCCACTCCCCAACCGTCAGCCGCGCCTGGTAGGTCCCGGGTGGCACGGTCGGTCCGCCGGGCCAGCCCCACAGAACGGCATCGTCGACCAGGCCCGCGTCCGTCAACGCCAGATTCCAGACGTAACGGTTGGCACCGGCGCGATCGTCGAGCAGCGGCGGCTCGGCGAGCTCGGGGAAAAACCTCCGCCACGGGCTCGGCGCCTGCCTCTCAGGGGTCTTGTTCGACAGCGTACGCAAAACCTCATCGTCGGCGTCGAGAATCTCGAGCTTCACCTCGTCAGCATCTTCCGCATCCAACCCGGAGGGAAGCTTGTAGTGGATGATGGCTCCGTACGGCGGGTTCTTGCCCACCGCCCCGCGGCCGCCGCCTCCCGACCGGTCGATCCAGCGCACCACCTGCCGCGGCTTGAAGAGGTAGAGCTCGGCATTGGAGATCTCCTCGCTCATCTGGTGCAGCACGCTGAGGTCGTCGAGAATCCAGAACGAACGTCCCTGGGTGGCCACCACGAGGTCGCCCCGTTTGACCGCGAGGTCCGTGATGGGGGTGACGGGCAAATTGAGCTGCAGCGTCCGCCATGACGATCCGTCGTCGAAGGACACGTAGATCCCGAACTCCGTTCCGGCGTAGAGCAGGCCCTTCCGATCCGGGTCCTCGCGCACCACGCGCACAAAGTGGTCGGCGGGGATTCCGTTGGCGCCGTCCCCCAGGCGAGTCCAGCTCGCGCCGTAGTCGTCGGTTCGGAAGATGTAGGGCCCGAAATCGTCCTCACGGTAGCGGTGGACCGCGATCAAGGCGCGTCCGGGATCGTGGGCCGAGAGCTCGATGGCGTTGACCGTCCCCCACTCGGGAATGGTGGCCGGCGTGACGTCGCGCCAGTTGGCGCCGCCGTCGTCAGAAACATGAACCAGCCCGTCGTCGCTGCCCGCCCACAGAAGGCCGGGCCGGTGGGGCGACTCCTCGAAGGCAAAGATCGTGCCGTAAACCTCGACCCCGGTATTGTCGCGGGTGATGGGCTCGCCGGCGTAGCCCTGCTTGGCCTCATCATCGCGGGTCAAATCGGGGCTGATCTCCTGCCAGGTCCGGCCCTCGTCCGAGGACTTCAAGACCACGTTGGCGCAGTGGTA
>DAOWFV010000231.1 GCA_030637805.1 Acidobacteriota bacterium
CTGGCGCTGCTCAAGGCCGAGCTTCTCCACGCCCGCCATCGGGAGCGGGGGATTCCTCTGGTGGACCGGGTGATCGCCGCCGCCGACCTCCTCGGCAGGTTGGGGACCCTCGTCCCCGGCCTCGCCAACGCGCTGCTGCGCTGGCCACCCGCCCGGCGTCTGGCCGAGCGATCCCTGGGCCTCGACGCCGATGCCCCGATTCCGCCCTTCGCCGGCCAACGCTTCGACCGCTGGTTCCGCGAGCGGCGGGCCTCGGGCGCCGGGGCCCGCGGGCGGGTGATCCTGTGGGACGACACCTGGGTGCGCTATCACGAGTCGGAGGTGGGCCGGGCGGCGGTTGTAGTGCTGGAAGCGGTGGGCTTCGAGGTGGTGCTTGCCGAGGGCAGGGTCTGTTGCGGTCGTCCAGCTGCGAGCCGAGGTCTCCTTGACGAGGTTCGCCGGCTCGGCGAGCACAACCTGGGTCTGCTCGCCAGCTCCGCCGAGCCGATCGTCTTCCTCGAGCCTTCCTGCTGGTCGGTCTTTGTCGATGAGTACCGGCAACTCGCGATCCCTTTCGCCGAGGAGGTGGCGGCGCGCTGTGTGCTCTTCGAGGATCTGCTGCTCGAACTGCTCGAGGACGACCCGGGAGCGCTGCCGGTCGAGGGTCCGGTGGGGGAGGTGGCGGTGCACGGTCACTGCCACGCCAAGGCGTTGACCCAGGCCAGTCGGGTCATCGGATTGCTGGAGCTCTTACCAGGCGCTTCGGCGCATTGGCTGGACACCGGCTGCTGCGGCATGGCGGGCGCCTTCGGCATGCTCGCGGAACACGCCGAGCTGTCGCGACGGGTGGCGGCACCCCTGGTGGAGGCGATCGAGGACCTGCCGCGGGACACCGCTCTGGTGGCTTCCGGCACTAGCTGCCGGCACCAGATTGCGCATCTCACCGGTGCCCAGCCCCTGCATCTCGCGGAGTTGCTCGCCCGGTTCCTGAAGCCCGGCGCGAACCGAAAGGAGAGAATCCCCGTTTGATGGTGTGAACGGCGCCCTCGTGGGCGGCTCGTTTGATGGTTGGACGGTTCCCACGGCTGCGGTCGTGCCGGGCTACAATCGCTGGGGACCACGACGGGAGGATCGATGATCATAGGATATGTGGAGCCGCTGAGCAGGGCCTGGGAGAGGATGAAGAACATCCTCTGGCGGCCCTTCAATCTCGGAAAGTGGCTCGTGCTCGGTTTTTCGGCCTGGCTCGCGGGTCTCGCCGACGGTGGCGGCGGGACTGTCTGGAAAGGGATCAGCGACGATGATCTCCCCGGCCGCTGCAACATTGGCAATGGAGACGTCTTCCACGGACTGGGTGACACGCTGATCTGGCTGCCGCTGATCTTCGTCGTCGTCATGGCGGTGGCCGCGATCCTGCTGGCGATCCTTTGGTTGTCCTCGCGGGCGAAGTTCATCTTCCTCGACAACGTGGTCCACAACCGTGCGCAGATCGTCGAACCGTGGCACCGCCTCAGGGACCTCGGCAACTCGCTGTTTCTGTGGCGGATCGGTTTCGTGGTGGTTTGTGGGTTGATCGTCCTTCTGCTCCTCATCCTCTTCTTCGCGCCGGCGGCGACGCTGTCCTTCTCGGACGCCCTCGGCGGTCTGTCCTTTGCGGCGATGTTCCTGGGGGTGTTTACCCTGGTTCTTTTCGGTATCGCGGCCGCTTTCGTGGCGCTCCTCCTCGAGGGCTTCGTGATTCCCATCATGTACAAGTTCGACCTCAAGGCGACCGAGGCCTGGCGTTACTTCCTGCCCTGGATCAAGACGCGGCCCTGGCCCTTCATCCTCTACAGTCTCCTCGTCCTCGCGCTCGGGTTCTGTTTCGCCTTCTTTTTCGTCCTCTTGTGTGCGCTCACGTGCTGCCTGGTCGCCTTTCCCTACGTGGGGACCGTGATCCTGCTCCCGGTCTGGGTCACTTATCGGCTCTTCAGCGTCGAGTTCCTGGCCCAGTTCGACCCCGGTTTCGATGTCTTCACTCCCGCAATTGTTCCGGCCGAGGAGGAGTGACGGGGCGCCGGGCCAAGCGGAGATCGCAGACGAGAAACGCGGCAAGCAGGGTGAGCATCAGCGCCCGCAGAGCGCTCTCCGAGATCGCGGTGATCAGGTGGGCGCCCACTCGGCTGACGAAGTGAAGGTCCGGATCCCGCGCTTCGGCGGCCTGCCTTCGCATTCTCGGCCGCCAGGCAAAGGATGAACGGGCGAGAGTGGCGCCAAAGGCGCGTTCGAGGATCAGGTTCTCGCGGAAGGCGGTGGTCATCCGTTCGCGGTGGGCGTCCGAGCCCGGGGCCTGTTGACGTGCCTCGGCGAGGTTGCGGTCGCGGGCGAAGAGGTGCACCCGGGCCTCGTAGGCGAAGGGATCAACAACCGGCGAAACGTCCCGCAGGAAGTCGTGGTATGCGCCCCGGGAGCGGTCGAGAAGGGCCGCCACCTCGGCCGCCCGCACCGCGTCGGCCTTCGCAAGCTCCGCCAGGTCGAGCCGGGAGCGGTACTCGGTGAGGTCGTCGAGGGCGTGGCGATGGCCGTACTCGCAGATGGCGTCCGTGCCGCTTGCCGCGGTGGCCAGGCCGGGCAAGTGGGGGACGAGGCGGGCGATGCGCTGGGGGGTGGCGGCCAGGCACAGGGTGAGTAGCAGCACCTGGGCGGCGGCGAGCCGGCAGAGGAGGCGCAGCGAGCGGCGGCCGACCGGGACCTTCAACTTCGGCACCAACCTCCAGATCGCCACCTGGGCAAGCACCCCGGCGCCGCCGTTGAGCACGATGTCGCGAAAGTCCCAGAATCGGTCCGGGACGACCCACTGGATGATCTCGTCCACCGTTCCCACCATGGCCCCGATCAGGGCAGCCGCGATGAAGACCGTGGCGTCGGGGATTTGCGTGCGGAGAGCACGGTAGAGCAGCGCCCCAAGCACTCCGTACTCGAGGAAGTGGATAGCCTCCTCCGGCTGGCCCATGAGGTGATGGGTCCAGACTACGAGGACAGCGGCAACTCCCAGCAACCAGGCCACGTCGGCGAAATGAAGGCGGTTCTTTCGTCGGCGCAGGGCAACGATGGCGGCGCCGGCGCCGGCCACGACCACGGCCATCACGGCGTAGCCGATGAGCTCCGCGGGCCAGCGGGCGACGAAGAGCTCGCGCAGACGGCGGACGAAAGGGATGGTGGTGTAGATCACCGCCACCCAAAGGAGGACGGGGAGCCAACGATAGAGAACGCTCCTGGTCACGACCGAGATCGTACCTGAAGAAGATTTTGAATTTCGAATTTCGAATTTCGGATTTACCAGCGCGGGGAGGCGATCGGGGGTATTTGGACGTCTTGCCCGCGTTTGGGGCGCGACGACAGAAGACTGCCTCGAAGTCAGGAGCACATCGCCGGAACGACAACTCAAAACTTAAAACTCAAAACTCAAAACTGACCAGACCGCTGCAAATACCAGCACGCTCAACGAAGAACAGCGATAATCAAACGGTGACCTCCAAGGACCACCTCCTCGCCATCGACTTCGGCACCCAGAGCGTGCGCGCGTTGCTTTTCGATGCTCGCGGCTCGCTGGTGGCCAAGAACCGGGTCGAGGTCGAGCCCTACTTCTCGAATCAGCCCGGCTGGGCGGAGCAGGATCCCCTGTACTTCTGGCGCTCACTGTGTGAGGCCTGCCAGGGTCTCTGGGAGTCGAGCCCGGTGCCGCGCGAGGTCGTCGCGGCTGCGGCGCTCACCACCCAGCGCGCGACGATGGTCAACCTGGACTCAGGGGGTGAGCCCCTGCGCCCGGCCATCGTTTGGCTCGATCAGCGGCGCTGCGATGGTCTCACGCCGGTGGGCGGGCCGTGGGGTCTGCTCTTCCGGGCGGTCGGAATGCGCGCCACGGTGGCCCACTTCCAGGCTGAGGCCGAGGCCAACTGGGTGCGCCGCCAACAGCCGGAAATCTGGGATCGAACCCACAAGTTCCTCTTCCTTTCGGGCTTCCTCACTCACCGGCTGGTGGGCCGATTTGTCGACTCGGTGGGCTCACAGGTGGGTTACGTGCCCTTCGATTACAAGCGCCTGCGCTGGGCGGGGCCGCGGGACTGGAAATGGCAGGCACTTCCGGTCGACCTCGAATTGCTCCCCGAGCTGGTGCCGCCCGGGGAGCCGCTGGGTGAGATCACCGCCGAGGCAGCTGTGGCCACCGGCATCCCCGCCGGCCTGCCCCTCATCGCCGCCGCCGCCGACAAGGCCTGCGAGGTGATCGGCGCCGGCTGTCTGGACCCGAGCCTGGGCTGTCTCAGCTACGGCACCACCGCCACCATCAACACCACCCACCGGCGTTACGTTGAGGCGATCCCGATGCTCCCTCCGTATCCGGCGGCGGTGCCCGGAGCCCACTCGCTGGAGGTCCAGATCTACCGCGGCTACTGGATGGTGTCGTGGTTCAAGCGGGAGTTCGGTCTCCGCGAGCAGCGCCTGGCTCGCGAGCGTGGAGTCGAGCCCGAGCAGCTCTTTGATGAGCTGATCAACGAAGTGCCGGCGGGCTCAATGGGGCTCATCCTGCAGCCCTACTGGTCGCCGGGGGTCAAGGTGCCGGGGCCGGAGGCCAAGGGGGCGATCGTCGGCTTCGGCGATGTCCACACCCGCGCCCATGTCTATCGTTCGATCCTCGAAGGGCTGGCTTACGCCCTGCGCGAGGGGGCCGAGCGCTGCCAGCGCCGCAGCGGGGTGAGGATGACCGAGGTACGGGTGGCCGGCGGGGGATCCCAGAGCGATGCCGCCATGCAGATCACCGCCGACATCTTCGGCCTGCCCGCCTCAAGGCCCCACGTTTATGAGGCATCCGGTCTGGGCGCCGCCATCGACGCCGCGGTGGGGGTTGGGCTTCACCCTGACTTCACCTCGGCGATCGCCGAAATGACGCGCGTCGGCGCCACCTTCGAGCCCGATCCCGCCAACCGCGCCCTCTACGACAGCCTCTACCGCGAGGTCTACCTCAAGCTCTACCGCCGC
>DAOWFV010000033.1 GCA_030637805.1 Acidobacteriota bacterium
CCTCTCCCACGTCGCGAATCCCCCTTTACGGATACAACCCGGAGTCACTCAATCTTAACCCGGATTCCTTGGTGCCCCGGCGCTCTTCCAGAGGCCCTGTTGCTCACCGCGAAAACCAGCGCGCCACCTGAGGAACGGGAACACTCTGCCGGAGGAGGGCTACCGAGGAGCGCCGAAGCCGCCGCGCAGAGGTCCGTCGCCCGGCGCGGTTCGGCGCACCAGGAGAGAGCTCGTGCTCGCCGAGGAATTCGTGATCACCGTGCTCCCGCTCCCGTCCTGCAACATTCGCACCGGCGCAGCCCGAGGGGTTCCGGTCAACCGGTACGGCCTTCCGGTGTAGATGGTGAGAATCTGCGCAACGTAGGATCGGGTCTCCTGGTATGGCGGAATCCCACGGTATCGCGCCACCGCACCCTCGCCCGCGTTGTAAGCGGCGAGGGCGAGCTGCAGGTCGCCGGAATACCGATCCATCAGGCGGGAAATCTCTCGTACGCCGCCGCGTACGTTCTCCTCGGGATCGAAGGGGTTCTCCACGTGGAGCCTCAGTGCCGTTTCCGGCATCAGCTGCATCAGCCCCATCGCGCCTCGGCGACTGACGGCGCGCGGATCGTACGCCGACTCCACGCGGACAAGGGCGTCGACCAGCTTGGGATCGACGCCGTGCTCCTCGCTGACATTCCTCACCAGGCTGCGCAGGTCGTTCGCGGACGCAGAGCCGCCGCCGGATCGAGCGGCGATGGAGGAACCGCCGGCCTGGACCGCTACGGCCGCAAGCAGGGGCACTACTCCCACGAGGATCACGCGCAGACCTCTCACGTTGCTATTATGACAGACGTCGTATTGCGAAGGAGAAAAACCGTGCCTTCCGGTGGATCCAAACCCGACTCTTTCAACGCACTTAGTGAGGTGATGCGGAAGGCCGGGCTGCCGGAGCCGGCCATCGATTCCTTCCGCCTCCACCTCGGCCGCCTCCAAGACGGCGAGGACGGGATGCTGTCCGAGCACGACATCCGACCGGTTCAGAGCCTGCCCGGCGCCGAGCAGCTCGAGGCCTTCCGAGATGCCGGATGCGCCGCCCTCGGACGCGTAGCAGCCATCAAGCTCAACGGCGGTCTCGGCACCAGCATGGGACTCGACCACGCCAAGTCTCTGCTTCCGGTTCGCGACGGGCTGAGCTTCCTCGATCTCATTGCGCTGCAAATCCTCCATCTGCGGGAGAGAACGGATGCCCCGATTCCGTTACTGCTGATGAACAGCTATCGAACGGCTGAAGACTCAGAGCGCGTTCTTGCACGGTACCCCGAGCTCCATCACGACGATCTTCCCCTCGGTTTCCTCCAGCACCGGGTTCCCAAGATCATGAAAGACACCAGGACCTGGGCCGACACCGTCGATGACCCGGAGCTCGCATGGTGTCCTCCGGGTCACGGCGATCTCTTCACCGCTCTCGCCACCTCCGGCCTCCTCGGACGCCTGCTCGAGGCGGGCATCGAGTATGCCTTCGTTTCCACCGCCGACAATCTGGGTGCGGTCCTCGACACGGCGCTCCTCGGCTACCTGGAGGCCGAGGGTCTCGATTTCCTGCTCGAGGCGGCCGATCGAATGCCGGCAGATCGGAAGGGGGGGCACCTCTGCCGACTGCTCGACGGGCGCCTCGGCCTGCGCGAATCCGGCCAGTGTCCGCCACAAGACGAGGCGGCCTTTCAGGACGTGAGCCTCTACCGCTTCTTCAACACCAACAATATTTGGCTCCGCCTCTCGACCCTCCACGCGCTCCTCGCCGAGCACGGCGGATTTCTCCCCCTGCCGACCATCGTCAACCGCAAGTACCTCGACCCCCGCGACCCCTCCTCGCCGCAGGTCCTGCAGCTCGAGACAGCCATGGGTACCGCCGTTTCGTTCTTCCCGAACGCCGCGGCAGTCCGCGTGCCCCGCTCCCGGTTCTCACCGGTGAAGAACACCAACGATCTGCTCGCGGTGCGCTCGAACGCCTACGAGCTCACCGAAGACTCCCGCGTCGTGCTCCATCAGGAGCGGTCGGCACCTCCGGTGATCCGCCTCGACAGATGTTATTACAAGATGATCGATGCCTTCGAGAGCCGGTTTCCGAGCGGTCCGCCGTCGCTCCGCTGTTGCGACAGCCTGCGGGTCGTGGGAGACGTCACCTTCGGCGCCGAGGTCGCGGTGGAGGGTGAGGTCAAGCTCCACGCCACTGCGGCCTCCGTGCTTCCTAGAGGAAGCGTGCTGAGGGGAACCGTCGAGCTTTGAGACGCCCCCCATGTACAATGGGCGCCCGCCCCGCGGCAGGCAGCAACCACCAGAATTGGAAAGGAAGATGGGTGCATGAGTGAATCCTCGCACGCTGAAGAATCCAAGACCGCCGGACAGGTGATCGTTGACTCGCTGAGGGAGCTCAGCTCCACGCTTGTCGCCTTCGTCAAGGCGCCGAAGGCCCTCTGGGGCATCAACATTCCGTACGTCATCGAGGGGCTGGTGTACTTCGGCATCCTGACGATCCTCGGTAAGTACTGCTCCGAAAACGTAGGGCTGAGCGACCTTCACGCAGGCTGGGTGTACTCGGTGTTCACCGCGGGGATCACCTTCGCAATGCTCTTCCTCGGCGGCGTGAGCGACAAAATCGGCGTGCCGCGAGCCCTTGCTCTCGCATTCCTCATGTTCGTGCTCGGCAGGGGGCTCATCGCGCTTTCCGGATCGATACCTCTGGGACAGGGAGTGGGCTCGCCGATGTTCTTCACGTTGGCGGCCGGTCTTGTCATCACCCTGGTGGCCTACGGTTTGTACCAGCCCGCGGCCTACGCCGGTGTCAAGCGGTACACCAACCCCAAGACCGCCGCGATGGGTTACGCGGTCGTCTACGGCCTCATGAACCTCGGAGCCTTCTTCTCCGGCTTCGTCTCGCCGGCGATCAGGCATCGGTTCGTGGGGGTCTTCCCACCGAACGGGCTCACGGCGGTCTTCTGGGCCTACACCGGCCTCTGCGTCGTCGCCCTGACGGTGAGCCTGGTCATCCTCACCCGCAAGACCGACACGGAGGCGGTCGAAAGGATGGCGCGCGAGGCCGCAGAGCTCGAGGAGAATGAAGGCGGCAACAAGAAATCGGATGAGGTGGCACGGGGTTCGGCCGAGCCCTCTCCCAAGTCCGCCAACCTGCGGTTCGCTGTCCTCGTCGTTCTCTCGGTATTTTCGATCGCCGCCGCGGTGGCTGCCGCGATCGGGCGGCTGGCCGTGAACCCCGCGATCACCTACCTGCTCGTTGCGGTCTTCATCAGCTCGGCGGTGTACGAGTTCCTGAGAGTACGCCCCGACCACCCATTTCGCGACGCCCGCTTCACCTTTTTCATCTTCATCCTGATCCCGGTCCAAACGTTGTTCGCCCACAACTGGCTCACCCTCCCCTACTACCTCGATCGCGCGTTCCGCGGCTCGGTTGTGAGCGACTACTTCGAGCTCTTCTCCAACATCAATCCGATCCTGATCTTCATTCTCGCGCCGTTGGTCGCCGGGCTCACGGCACGAGCCAACGTCTACACGATGATGATTATCGGAACCCTGGTGATGGCCGCTCCCACCTTCCTCCTGGTCATCGGACCGTTCATGGTGCCGTTTCTCGCCTACATTCTGCTCATGTCCATCGGTGAGGCGATGTGGCAGCCCCGGTTCCTGCAGTGGGTCGCCGAGGTGGCCCCCCCGGGCAAGACCGGCCTCTACATGGGCATCGGCCAGTTCCCGTGGTTTCTGACCAAGTTCGTCACCGGTCTCTACTCGGGGTACTTCGTTGCCACGTACATCCCGAAACCGGAGACCGGCCTACCCACCAACACAGAGGTCATGTGGCTCATCTATGCCCTGATCGCCATGATCTCTCCGGTCGCTCTCATCCTCGCCCGAAAGTGGATGGTAGCGGGAATGAAGGAACGCCACAGCGAGTGATAAGCAGATCTGAGGTGTTGACACCACGACGGGTGATTGTTAGATTGACATTTCCCTTTTTGGGAAGCTGAGCGGGAGTAACTCAGCGGTAGAGTGCAACCTTGCCAAGGTTGACGTCGCGGGTTCAATTCCCGTCTCCCGCTCCATAATCCGCAATCAGACGCCCGGCCGCCGGCCGGGCTTTTTGATTGCGGATTATGGAGGTTGAGGAAGGGCCGAGAAGCCCAGTTTCGGTCGGCCTCGTGTTCTTGACGGTAGATCCCGCCTGCCATAGAATTGCGGCCCCAAGACGGCGACGTGGCCAAGTGGCTAAGGCAGGGGCCTGCAAAGCCCTGATCCCCGGTTCGAATCCGGGCGTCGCCTCCATTC
>DAOWFV010000215.1 GCA_030637805.1 Acidobacteriota bacterium
CGGTCTTCCATGTGGCCGACGGCGATGGTGGATCTGTCGAGATCCGCCCGGACAGCGAGCTCTTCTCCCTCTCCTCCAACATCAACCTCAACCGCATGTTCTCGCTGTTGGTCACCCTGGAGCTCCTGAATCACAGCGACTTCGACGAACGCCGCGTGCTGACAGGGCTGATTATCAGGTTCTAGCCCGCATTTCTCACCAGTTCTCTACTGCGGCCGACGAATCGCGGCGTCCCGTTCACGAAAGAGTATTGAGTTTTCATGCGCAAGCGCTTGCCCGCTACTGGGTCTCAAGCTGCAGGTCTCAGGTCTCATTCTTCCGACGATCGTCATACCGCTCCTGTCGGCGGGTGTTGAGTTTTAAGTTGGGTGCGCCCAAGCGCGGGCGATGTGTTCAAGTCACTCGACCGACCCGCGCGCCGGTAACTCAAAACTAAAAACTCAAAACTAAAAACTCCGGGGTGAGCGCCTCGCCGCCCTCGCTACGAAACCCGGTGAGATATGCGGGCTGAGACCTACTCCTGGGTCAGGCGCTCGACCACCGCGGGCGCGGAACTCAGGGCCTCGCCCAACTTCGCGACATCCGGTCCGCCCGCCTGCGCCAGGTTGGGCCGGCCGCCACCGCGCCCGCCCACCACCTCCGCAAGCTCCCGAACGAGGTCGCCGGCGCGCACGCGGTCGGTGAGATCATCGGTGACCGCGGCGAGCAGCGTGGCCTTTCCGCCCGACTCCATCCCCAGCACAACCACACCCGAACCGAGACGCTGGCGGAGGGTGTCGGCGAGGTTGCGAAGCTCGGCCGGACTCATCTCCGGAGCGAGGCGCGTGAGAACGGGAATGCCGGCCACCTCGGACCGCACCTCGCCGCCCCCGGAGTCTCCGGAGGCCAGCTTGTGGCGGAGCTCGCGGACCTCTTTTTCGAGCTCCTCCAGCCGCCGATCGCGACCGTCGAGCAGCTTCGGCAGTTGCTCGAAGGAGGTCTGGTAGCGGCCGGCCAGCTCCCCGCCGAGGCGATCCCTCGACTGCATGAACTCGACTGCGCCCCGACCGGTCAGGGCCTCGATCCGACGAACTCCGGCCGCCACACCACGTTCGCCGACGATGGTGCACACACCGATCTCCCCGGTGCGTCGCACGTGACAACCGCCGCAAAGCTCACGCGAGAACCCGCCGTCGCCGACGGTCACCACGCGAACGGTGTCGCCGTACTTCTCTCCGAAGAGGGCCGTGGCGCCCTGCTCCCGTGCGGCGTCGATGGTCATGTACTGCTTGAGAACCTCGCGGTTGCGAACGATCTCGGCATTGACGAGGCGCTCGATCTCCTGCAGCTGTTCGTACTCGACCGGCCCTCCCCAGGAGAAGTCGAAGCGCAGGCGGTCGGGTTCGACCAGCGAACCGGCCTGCTGCGCGGCATCGCCCAACACCCGACGCAGGGCGGCGTGCAGGAGGTGGGTCGCGGTGTGATTCCGCTGGGTGTCGACTCGTGAACCCTCGGCGACGCTCGCCAGCACCTCGGTGCCGAGCTCGAGCGGGCCCTCCTCCACCTCCACGCGGTGCATGATCAGGCCCTCGATCGGGCTCTGGGTGTCGAGCACCCGGGCGTGCCCTCCCTCCCACCGAAGCACACCGCGATCGCCGATCTGACCGCCCGACTCGGCGTAAAAGGGTGTGGTGGCGAGAACCACCTCGCCCGCCTCACCGAGGTCGAGCATGTCCTCAAGACCATCATCACCGATCAGCGCCACTGTTTCAGTGGTCGCTTCCAGCTGGTCGTAGCCGACGAACTCGGAGCGCAAGCCTTTCTCCGCAAGCTCCTCGTGCTCGGGCCGGAAGCGCGACACGAGGTCTCCCTTCCATGATGCCTGGCCGCGCTCGCGCTCCCCGGCCAACGCCGCATCGAAGCCCTCACGATCGATCCGCAGACCCTCCTCCTGGGCGAACTCCTCGAGGAGTTCCAGCGGAATTCCGTGGGTCTGGTAGAGGTCGAAAACGACGGCCCCCGGCACCTCCTCCTCGCCCGCCCGCTTGAGACGCTCCAGCTCCCTGCCGGCCAGGTCGGTGCCGGCGTTGAGGGTGCGGGCGAACCGTTGCTCCTCCTGGAGGAGCTGTGTGGTCACGACGTCCAGGCGCTCGCGGAGCTCGGGGTAGACATCACCCATGAGATCCACGACGACGGGCAGAAGGGTGTGGAGGAAGGCGCCATCGA
>DAOWFV010000142.1 GCA_030637805.1 Acidobacteriota bacterium
AGAACTCTCGGGTGAACAGCGCCAGCAGGGTGAAGATCTCGAGCCGGCCGAAGAGCATGCAGCCGGCGAGCACCAGCTTCACCACGTCGGGGAAGTGGGCGAAGTTGTCGTAAGCGCCCACCTCTCCGAGGCCCGGGCCGACATTTCCGATGGCGGTCATCGAGGCCGAGATCGCGGTCAACAGGTCGTAACCATAGGCGGCAACCACCGCGGCGCCGGCCAGCCCGATCAGGAGGTAAGCGGTGAGGAAGGCCCAGATGCCGGAGAGCACCGACTCCGAAACCACCGCGCCGCCGTACTTCACCGGCTTCACCGCGTGCGGGTGGATGAGCCGGTGGAGGGTGGCGCGCAGCGAGCGGAAGGCGAGCAACGCGCGTAGACTCTTGATGCCGCCGCCGGTCGATCCCGACATCCCACCCAGCACCATCAGCGAGAGCAGCACGAGCAAGGGCAGGGTCGCCCAGCCCTCGAAGTCGGTGGTCACGTAGCCGGTGGTGGTGAGAATGCTGACCGCCTGGAAGGCGGCAAAGCGGAGGCTGTCCAGAATCCGGGCCCCGTCCTCGTGAGTGGTGACCAGCAGCACCAGGGTCGCCACCACCACCACACCCAGGAAGTAGCGCAGCTCGGCGTCGCGCCACACCTCCTTCGCCCTGCCGGTGAGTACCCGGTAGTGGAGGACAAAGTTGATGCCCGCCAGCAGCATGAAGAGAATGACGATCCACTCCACAGCCGACGAGCCGAACTCCCCCACCGAGGTGTTGCGGGTGGAGAAGCCGCCGGTGGCAAGGGTGGTGAAGGCGTGGCACAGGGCCTCGTAGCCGCCGACCCCCGCCAGCCGCAGCGCGACCCACTCCGCCGCCGTGAGGCCCACATAGACGAGCCACAGGGTGCGAGCGGTCGCCGCCAGCCGGGGCCGCACCTTGTCCGCCACCGGCCCCGGAACCTCCGCCTTGAAGAGCTGCATGCCGCCGATTCCGAGCAGGGGCAGAATGGCGATGGTGAAGAGAATGATCCCCATGCCCCCGAGCCACTGGGTCATGGCCCGCCAGAGGAGCAGGGCACGAGGAATGATCGTGGTGTCCTGGATAACGGTCGATCCGGTAGTGGTGAAGCCGGAGACCGACTCGAAGAGGGCGTCCACCGGCCCAAGCGCGCCGGCGATCACGTAGGGAATGGCGCCCACGAGCGAAACCGCAATCCACGCCCCCCCCACCACCAGGAACCCGTCGCGGGGTCGGATGTGCCTGTCTTGCGGCGGATTGACCCGCACCAGGGCGAGGCCGGCGACGCCCGCGACCGCGATCGCGCCGAGATAGGGCATGGGCGACTCGCGAAACACGGCCGAAGCCAGCAACGGCAGGCAAAGAAACACGCCCGCGAGGAGCAGCAACCAGCCGAGCAGAAAGAGAACGAAGCGACGGTTCACCGCCCGACGCCCTCCCCCACTATGTTTCTACGGTTCGAGGACATCGTCGAGCCGCGACGCGGCCTCGCTGGTCGTCACCACCAGGACCTGGTCCCCGGGCTGGATCCGGTCGTTGCCGCCCGTCAGGAGGATGCGGTCGGCGCGCTGCACAGCGACCACCAGGATTCCGCGGGGCAGGCCGAGCTCGGACAGGGTCGAGCGCACCAATCGGCTGCCCTCCGCAGCTTCGACCTCGAAGACCTCGACCGAATCCTCGAGCAGCGCCGCCACCGCCCTGATGCGCCCCTTGCGCGCGAAGTGCAGTGCGAGGCTGACCGAGAGCAGACGCGGCGAAATAATGGCGTCGATCCCGAGGTCGCCGACGAGGCCTGCCAGAGCTGGGTTGTCCACCAGAGCAAAGGTGTGGGCGGCCCCCAGACGTCCGGCCAGGAGGCACGCGACGACGTTCTCCTCGTGGTGATCGGTGCAAGCCACGAAACCCTCGACCCGTTCGGCGCCCTCCTCACGGAGGAGCTCGCGATCGGTGGGGCTGCCGTGGATGACGAGGGTGTCGTCGAGGCGCGCAGCCGCCGCGTCGCAGGACGGCCGCCGCGCATCGACCAGCGTCACCGGCACACCGTCTTCCTCCAGCCTCTGCGCCAGCGCGATGCCGATGCGCGTGGCCCCGGCGATCATCACCCGCCGTTCCACCCCTCGGCGCAGGCCCAGCAGCACCAGGACATTGTCGAGCTCCGCCGGATCCATGGCGAAGTAAACGAGATCGCCGGCCTGGATCTCGTCCTCCCCGTGGGGAACGCGCCAACGCCCGTCGCGGCGGATGGCCACCACCAACATCGGCGTGGCCGGGAAGAGCAGCCGGAGATGGGAAAGCAACAGGCCCGCGAACTCGCTGCTCGGCCGGATCGAAAACCCGGCCACCAGCAACTTCCCTCCGAAGAAGGGAACCACATCTACCGCTCCCGGCACGGGCATGAGCGAGAGGATTTTCTCCACCGCGGCCATGTCCGGGTTGATGGCCACGCGTTCGCCACCGGGCTCACGGGCGATGCGCTGGAAGCCCTCCTCGTGGCCCGGGTCGCGAAGCCGCGCGGCCACCCTCGGCACCTTGAAGATCTCCGATCCCACCAGGGCCACCACCATGTTGGCCTCGTCGGAATTGGTGGTGGCCAACAGCAGATCGGCGTTCTCGATTCCGGCCTGGACGAGCACCGGGATGGTGGCGCCATTGCCGCAGATGGTCTGCACGTCGAGCTGTTCGTTGAGATCGGCGATGAGCTCGCGGCTTTGCTCCACGAGCACCACATCGTGCCCGTCACCGGCCAGCTTGGCGGCGAGGGTGGAGCCCACCAGGCCGCCTCCTACTACGATTACCTGCACGAGGCACCTCCGGGATGCCGTCCTGAGGCGATTGCGTTCACTGATTTCACCCGGCTCATCTCGGCGCCAGTGTACACAAGTAATTTTCAGATCCCCAGGGTCGAGGACCCTGGGGATCTCAAAA
>DAOWFV010000008.1 GCA_030637805.1 Acidobacteriota bacterium
ACGGGCCGGCCTTTCGGTGATCGTCGTCGAAGCCGGCGACCGGATCGGCGGGCGCTTGCGCACGGTCCGCGACTTCGGTGCAGATCCGGTGGAGGCCGGCGCCGAGTTTATCCACGGTGTGGGTGCCGCCACCTGGCCGGAGGTACAGGACGCCCACCTCCGAACCCGACCGTGTCCCCTCATCCGCAACACCATGCTCGGCCTCGGTGGCGCTGCTCGCTGGCTGCCGCTGGCCCTCCTCCACCCCGGTTCGTGGTCCGCCGCAACCATACTGCGTTCGATCGCGCGCTTTGTTCCTCCCGACCGCTCGGCTCGGGAGTTCCTCGAAAGCCGTGGAGACGGTGGGCGGGCCCGGATCCTCGCCGAGATGACCCTCACCGCCCACCTTCCCGGAAGTATCGACGAGATCGGCATGCTCGGCCTGGTGGAGGACGGCGTCCACAAGCTCGAGACCGGGCTCAACTATCGAGTTGCCGAGGGCTACGATCTGCTGCCGATCTTTGTCGGCCACGAGCTCGACATCCGCTTCGGCTACGAGGTCGAGACCCTCCTCTGGGGGTCTGACGCGGTCGGATTTCGATCGACCGACGGAAGCGAGCTAAGCGCGCGGACGGCGATCTCCACCCTCCCCCTCGGAGTGCTCGCCGCCGGATCAGTTCACATTGAACCCGAGCTCCCGGAGAGCAAGCTCTCGGCCCTTCGGGATCTGCAGATGGGCCCTGTGCTCAAGATTTTCCTTCGCTTCCGAGAGCGGTTCTGGCCCCGCCGCCTGGCGATCCTCGCCTGCGGAACCGGACCGATGACTCTCTACTGGCCCGCGGGTTACCGCGCCCCTTCCGAGTCGGCCGTACTCATCGGCTATGCAACCGGCCCGCGCGCCTCCGCCCTGGCGCGAATCAGTGAAGACGAGGCGGCGGCGAACGCGGTTGCCGACCTCGGGCGGTTGTTCCCCAGAGTCAATGTCGGGCGCCTCCTGGTCGACCATCGGCGCATCGACTGGGCATGCGACCCTTTCGCCCGCGGCGGCTACAGCTTCGTGCGACCCGGGGGGGCCGGCGCACGCCGCCGACTGGCGGCGGCGGACACAGGCGCCCTCCTGTGGGCGGGATCCGCCACCGAGTCCTCCCAAATTGCCGAAACCGTCGAGGCGGCCTACCTCAGCGGCCTGCGCGCGGCGGGCGAGGTCCTCACACTGCTCGGCGGTTGACCTTCTACCCGCTGCTCGGGGCGGTGACCCTGCGCGCCATCTCAGCGGTCACCACGAGCTTGTGACCGCCGTCAGGCTTTTTCTCCAGGCCTTCGTGCTGCCACGGATCGTACTCGAGGGGGTTGATGATCTTGTTGAAGACGGTGCGCAGCGCGCGGGCGCCCGTGCGGATGTTCTTCTCCGCCGCCTCGGCGATCGTCGACGCAGCGACGTCCTCCATCTCGAGCTCGATGTCCATGACCTCGAAGAAGCTCTTCGAGCGGACGAACGGTGAGTCGAGGGACTCAAGGAGGATGCTCTTGAGCACCGCCACATCGAGATCCCGGAGCAGCACCACGTTGTCGAAGCGGGCCATGAACTGCGGGACCATGCCGTACTCGAAGAGGTCCTCCGGCTTGAGGAAGTCGATCAATGCGAATCGGGTTTCGATGCGCACCTGACCATCGGCCATCTGGACCGCTTGCGACTTCATCTTTTCCCCGCTGGCAGGGTTGATGACCCGCAGGTAGACCTGGTCATACAGCCCTTCGAACGCCCCGCCGCAGATGAACATCATATGCCGCGTATCGATGTTCAGCGTCACGGGTTTTTCTTCCCCGTTCGTCGAGGCGTAGGTCTTGTAGGTCACCACCTCGCCCTCCATGAGGGTGAGAAGTCCCTGCTGCAACACCACGCCGATGGGGTTCGGTTTGCCGGCGACGATCGACGACATTTTGTCGATCTCGTCGATGCAGACGGTGGCCCGCTCCATGGTTTCCTTGAGTTCCTCCGGGCTCGGGTTCGACCCCACCAGAGCCCGCGCGCGCTGCTCCACCGCCGCCAGTAGCCGTTCGGGCTGGAATTCGAGACGTTCTGCGTCCACCAGGAGGTTGGCGTTGATGATCGTCATAGCGCGGAAGGGGCGGTACTCCTCCACATCGTGATACATGCGCTGGATGTTGTTCATGATGGTCGTCTTGCCCGTCCCCGAGTTGCCGATCAGGAGAATGTTGCCGGGCACCTTACCCGTCGTGTGCTTGTAGACCGCCACCGACACATAACGCAGGGCGCCGTTCTGACCCAGGACCCCCCTGCGCAGCTCGTCGAAGATCTTCGGCGGCGTAATTCCCTCGAGGGGGCGCAGGTCCTTTTTGTCACCGCTCATCCGACCACCTCCCACACTCCTCCGCGGGGCGCAAGCTCGGTCCC
>DAOWFV010000112.1 GCA_030637805.1 Acidobacteriota bacterium
CGAGTTCGGGGTCCACCGCATCAACCTGTCGGGCGACGAGATCCAGCCACTCGACGAAGACCTCTTGCGGAGCCGGGGCATGGTCTTCCGGCCCAGCCGGTCTCTCGAGGAGACGGCCGCGGACATCAGCCAACGGGCGATCGCCCGGATCCAACGGGCCAACCGTCTCGATCGCGTGACCTTCTCGTGGCTGGAATCGGTCAGGCGGCGGGTGGCCCTGGTGTACTACCCACTATGGGTGGTGCGATACGGCTTTCGCGGGCGGACCTACCAGGTGCTGATCGACGCCGAGGACGGCAGCCTGGCCTATGGGAAGGCACCGGGCAATCACTTCTATCGCGCGTTTAGCCTGGTCGGGGCCAGCGCCGCGGCATGCTTCATCGGCACGACGGTCGTGCAGCACGCCGGCTCGTTCCTGCGCTCGGAGAACGGTCTCATGGGCCTCGGCATGGTCGGTCTCGCGATGGCGGGCATCGTGTACTGGGGCTACTCTCAGTTCCGGCATGGTGGAGTGGTCGAGGAGGGCTCCGGGCTCGCCAGTGACCGCGAGCAGCAGTCGTTGGTGGCCACCGTCAAAAACGCGGTGGAGAGATTTCAATGACGCTGCGCCTGGTCTCCCTCGACTGCCCGTCCTGCGGCTCGGCCCTTCACGGCGAGGGCCTTGACACGATCTTCTTCTGCGATCACTGCGGCGATGCGGCCACCCTCGAAGATGACGGGCTGCAGATGGTTGAAAGCACCGCGCTGCTGCCGTCTCCCGGTCGTCATGCGCGCGAGTGGCGTCCGGCGTGGTTGGTCGAGGCGGAGGTCACGGTGAGCGACAGGATGCGGGCGAAGGGTCGTCAGAGCAAGGGTTGGCAGGCGCGGCGGACATTTGTGATCCCAGCCTTCGCGACACCGCTCGAAGATCTCACTCGAATCGCGCGTGCGCTGTCCGAAGCGGTGGGGGAGACCGGAGAGGTCCCCCGAGAGCCCATCCACGGCGGCACCCTCGCCCTGGATGACGCAGTGACGATGATCCGCCACATCCTCATCGGTAACGAGGTGCGCAAATCCGACATGCTGGCCTCGCTGCAGGTGGACATCGAGGTCGTAGAAAGCCGGCTGGTCGCCATCCCCTTCGAAAAATCAAATGTCGGCCTCCGGTGCGCGATCACGGGGGTGACGGTCCGGAACGAATTAGGAATTAGGAATTAGGAATTCCCACCGCCAGCCCACCCAAAACTACCCACAGATGGACACAGATTGACACAGATCCACACGGAAAAAATTTCTTTTGTTTCTGTGATTATCTGTGTGATCTGTGGGTTCCGATCGGGCGGGTGGGCCGGTCACCCGTCAGGGTGGATGATTGTCTCGAACCCCGGGTGGCCCCGGAGGGGCTTCAGCTCGAGGTAGGCGTGAAATTCCGGGTCCCATCGGCGTCCTTCTGACAGGGCCTCCCGCAGGAGGCCGAGAGCCTCGTCGAGGTGTCCGAGATGGGCCTTGATCGCCGCCCGGTAGTAGGCGTCCCAGCCCAGGAGAAAGGGCCGGTCGAGGTTCCGCAAACGATCTGAGTAGTGATCGGCTGCGGTGGTATCGCCGCGGCGGGCGGCTACGATCCCCAACCAACCGAGCACGTCGTCGTCGTCCGGAAACTCTTCGTTCAACGCGAGCAGGAGCTCATGAGCCTCTTCGAGCCGATCGAGGACCACCAGCAACTGAACGAGCTGAATTCGTTGCCATTCGGGCGTTGAGCTGCTGGTGAGGTTTTCTTCAAACCAGTCCACCCCACGCTCGGCGATGATCCTGGCATGTTCCTGGTGCCCGTGCGCCTCGAGCTCGAGGGCGGTTTCCAGGAAGAGCCGCACACCATCATCTTTGGCGCCGGGGGCGGTCAGACCATCGGCGAGGGCTTTCTCGAGTCGATCGAGCTGCCCGGTGCCGACCATGGCGCGGGCTTCGCAACGACGAAAAGTGATGCTGTCGCCACAGACCTCGATGGCGAGGTGGGCGGTCGCCAACTCTTCGTCGTACTCGCCGAGAACGTGGTGGATCTGTGCCTTCAACATGTGAGGCGCTCCGCACATGCCTCCTCCCGCCCAAACAGCCAGGTGGTCTACAGTCTGAACGGTTTCGAGTGCTTCTCGAAGGTGTCCGACGGCGAGCAAATTGTGGGCCAACCCGAACTTCAGGAGCGCGTTGCCGGGTGCCTGTTTCTCGGCCATGCGAGCGTACTGGATGGCGCGTTCATAGTTGCCTTGGAGCTTGGCATGGTAGTAGTCCAGCATGTGGCGTTCCAAAACGGACATATTGTGGCGTTGCTCTTCGAGTCGATCAACGACCACCTGGGCTTCGACGTGCTGATTCCAGACTGTGAGAATTGCGGACATCATGAGCAATGGTGCGACGAATTCCGGATCGAGCTCCGATGCGCGCTGAAAGTGGGCGAGCGCCTTCCGGTTGTCCACGGCGAAGAGCGAGAGGCCGGCGACGTACTCACGGTAGGCGTCGCCACGTGGTGGCCGGAGCTTCAGAGCGAAGAATGGGTCCTCCCCCGCGAATAGACTCGCCACACCACCGACGACCTTGCTTCGCAGCGGCTCGATGGCGCTCATGGGCTGATCGACGGGCCCGGCTGTTGGGTCGACCGAACGAAGCACGGTACCGCTTGCGGCGTCGGTGACCGTAGCCTGAAACCGGAGAGTGTCGCGATCGAGATAGTAGGCGCCGGTCACAACGATACCGGCTCCGGTCCTTGCGGCGACGGCCTGGGGCGACCGACCCTGGTTGGCGGATCCGGATCCCAGTCCCGTCGGGACGATTTGGAGATTGTCAACCTGTGCCAGACCGTGAGTAATCCAGTCCGCGGCCATCAGCCCGAGATGGTCGAGCTCTGGGTTGCCGGTCCGGTTCTCGAACTCCGCCACCGCGACGAGGTCGGGGTTCAGGTCGGGTGATGACGGCGTCGGTTCGGGCGGCGTTCGATCGCCAAGGAGGAGGACCGCGAGTAATGCCGCAACGGCGAACGCCCCGGCGGCCGCAATAAACGGCCACAGACGGCGCGGCTTCGGAGCCAGCTCCTCGGTTGTCGTGGATCCATCGGTCACCAGTGAACGCAGGGCAAAGGACAGATCGGCGGCGCCCTGGAATCGTTTGGCAGGCGACTTCTCGAGGCAGCGATCGATGATCCGCTGCACGTCCGGAGGAGCATCGCTGTTTGCCTCGCGGAGGGGAGCCGGTTGTTGGGTGAGGATCGCCGAGGCAACATCTGCCGGCGTATCTCCCCGAAACGCCCTCCTGCCGCAGAGTGACTCGTAGAGGAGGCAGCCCAGTGCGAAGATGTCGGTGCGATGGTCGACGTGCTCGCCCCGAAGCTGCTCCGGCGACATGTAGCCCGAGGTGCCCATCACCGAGCCCGCGCGGGTTGCCATGCTGGCCGTCGCGAGCTCGCTGGCCCCCGGGCCGGTTTCTTCCGATTTGAGGACCTTGGCGAGCCCGAAGTCGAGGATCTTCGTCTGATCGTCCCCGGTGAGGAAGACGTTCTCGGGTTTGAGATCGCGGTGGACGATGGCCTTGGCATGGGCCGCGGTGAGGCCGTCCGCGATGCACGCGCCGATCTCCACAGCCTCCCTCCATGGCAGCGGTCCGCGTTGGAGCCGTTCTCGCAGGCTCGATCCCTGGAGGAGCTCCGCCACGGCGTAGGTGACGTCACCTTCGGTACCGAAGTCGAAGATCTCAAGGATGTTGGGGTGCGAGAGAGCGGCAACCGCCTTGGCCTCTCGTTCGAAGCGTGCCAGGCGGTCCGGGTCGCGGGCAACCGAATCGGGCAGCACCTTGATCGCCACGTCCCGGTCCAGCCTCTCGTCACGGGCGCGGTAAACCTCACCCATGCCCCCCGCCCCGAGGAGGGAGAGGATCTCATACCGACCGAGACGGTCACCCGGACCGAGGGACATTCACTCTCCTGATTCTGTCTCGTGTCAGTATCGCAGCTTCAGCCCCCTCCATGCAATCGCGGCTCCACCCGCCCACCCACCCGCCCGGATACCAGATACCGGATCCGCCCGCCCACCCCTGGACAATGCGTCTCGCAAATTTACGCTTCCGTCGCATCAAGCATCCGGCTTCGCCCTATGGGCTACGCCGCGACAAGTCGAGCATCTGGAATCTGGTATCTGGCATCCGGTATCTGGCCCCCAGGATCCCCAGCGCACCGACTCTGGCCTGGAGGCACCAGGATCGGAACAGATGTCGTAGTCGCGCGTATGGTTGAGTGTGAGCCAAAATTGATACACTGCTGCCGCTCTCAACCCCGGAGGTGAAATCATGGGTGCTTCGTTTCTCGTCGGTTTGCTGATCGTCGTCCCGGTCCTTCTCTTTCTCACGTACCTGCTGATTCGAGTCCGCTACAAAAAGGCGGGGCCCGACGAGGCTCTGATCGTCTTCGGGCGCCGGAAGCTCCTGGGCAAGAAGGTCCGTAGCGAGCAGGGTGAGATCGAGGGCTTTCGGATCATCCGCGGCGGCGGCACCTTCGTGTGGCCGGCCTGGGAGCAGTACGAGGTCCTCTCCCTGCGCATGATGACCCTCGAGATCGACCTGCCCCACGTCTACACAATCCAGGGCATTCCCATCAACGTCAAGGCGGTGGCGCAGGTCAAGGTTCAGGGCGACATCGCCCACATTCGGCGGGCGGCCGAGGGTTTCCTCGGTATGCCCGTGGACGACATCCAGGCCACCATCAAGGAGACCGTCGCCGGCCACCTTCGTGGCATCGTCGGCACTCTCACGGTCGAGGAGCTCTACCGCGAGCAGAGGAGCTTCCAGGACAAGGTCCGCGACGAAGCGCACTCAGATCTAGAGGGTATGGGTTTCGAGTTCCGCTCCTTCGTCTTCCAGGCGATCCAGGATGACGAGGGCTACCTCGACGCCCTCGGTCAGCCCAAGATTCAGGAGGCGCTCAAAAACGCGCGCATCGCCACCGCCAACACCGACCGCGACGCGGCCATCGAAGAGGAGCAGGCGCGGCAGAAGAAGGAGCAGAAGCGGATCGGGGTGGACACCGAGATCGCCGATGCCGACAAGGCCCTGAGCCTCAAGGTGGCGTCCATTCGTAAGGAGGTCGACGTCGCCGACGCGGAGGCGGTCAAGGCGGGCGAAATGGAGCTCAAGGTACAGGACATCCGGATCGCCGATCAGGAGGTGGAGCGCCAGAAGCTTGAGCTCAATGCGCAGATCCGCGAGCAGGCCGACGCCAAGAAGTACGAGGCCGAGCGGCTCGCCGATGCCGAGAAGTACACCGTCGAGCAGGAGGCTGCGGCCGATCGGATGCGGCGTGAGCAGGCGGCCAAAGCCCTCCAGGCCGAGGGCATCGCCAGGGCCGAGGCCGAGTCGGTGCAGCGCCGCCAAATCGGTCTCGCCGAGGCCGAGGCCATCCAGGCCAAGGGTGAGGCCGAGGCGGAGGCCCGCCGCAAGCTCGCCGAGGCCCTCAAGCTCTACAACGAGGCCGGTCTCTCGATCGAGGCCCTCAAGGTGCTCCCCGAGATCGCGGCCGCGGTCTCCGAGCCGCTGGCGCGGGCCGGCGAAACCACCATCATCTCGACTGGCGGCGGCCCCGGCGACGGGACCGGTGCCGCCCGCCTCACCGACGACGTTATTCAGGTCCTGAGCCAGCTCGGGCCGGTAATGAAGCAGCTGTCGGGGGTCGATCTCGACAACCTCCTTCAGAACATCTCCCGGCTGCCCGGTGCACTCGCGGACAGCGTCGAAGGCGGCAAATCCAAGAGACCGGAGAAGGACTCTGGCAAGGTCTTCAGGACCGACTAGATGAGCACGCAGCGTAAGCTCAACGCTCTCCTCTTCGAGCTGCAGACTGCGCGGACCCCGCTGGCCCAGGCCAAGATCCTCGCCCGGGCCTGGCGTACCCTGCGCGAGCTCAGCCCGACCGACCGGCGACTTCTCGCGCGGCACGTGAGCTTCGACGGCGCCGAGGAGATGCTCGAGGGGTTGGGGACCCGAAAGGGTGGGTGGGCACCGGCCATGCTGCTGCAAATTCTCAGCAATGCCCGCGACACCGAGGCCTCGACCGTGAACGACCTCATCGGTGCTCTCAAAATCCCCGGGCGGCGCAAGGAAGCCCTCACCAAAAGCGCCGATCTTGCGATCGAGCTCCTGGCCGAGCCGGAGATCGAGGAGGCCACCGAGGAGATTGCTGAGGAGCCCGAGGACTCAACGGAACCGGTGCTGGGGGATGAACCGTCCCCGGAGGTAGCCCTGGCGGCCCTGCACGCGCTCGAGGAGGAAGATGCCGCCGAGGGCGAGGCGCCGGCTTCCAAGGAAGTGCATGCCTCAGAGGCCGGCGACGAGGAGGGGCCTGAACCCGAGCCCGCTCCGCCAAAGCCTCCGGTGGTCGACTGGAGCCGCTGGGACCGCGAGGACCCGGTTCACCGACCGGCACCGTCGGTGTCTGAGAAGTCGCGCCGCCCGGCTCTCAAGGCGCGGCCGGAAGGTCGCCGCCCGGACCGGCTGGCCGCAGCCCTCGCGCAGGATCCAACCGTTCTTTCCCGTCTCCGGCGTCTCCGCCGGGAGCTCCCGGGCATTGTGGAAGCGGACCCTGAGGCCTTGCGCAGGGTGATCGAGGCCTTTCCCGAGGGCTGGGCTCGCCGGCGTGCTCTCGCAGCCCTCCTCGAAGCTGGTATCCCCGCAGATCCTGCCCAGGCCGTCGACCTGGTGGCGGACCTGGAACGGGAGTTCGACCGCCGCTGGTGCCTCGGCATACTCGCGCGCCGGAGTGTCCTCGAACGTGAGACCCTCGCACGGGCTCTCGATCTCCTCACCTCACCGGCCGCGAGGCGGCGGCTGCTGGCAGCGGCAGCAATCTGAGCGGCACCGTTCGACCGAGTGTCTTTCTCTCGGCCTTGAAGACCACCCCATCCCACCTTCGCCGAGGCGCTCGATAATGCGGTAGTGGGAGATGGTGGTACCGATTACCCGTCAGTCTGCAGGGAAATTCAGTCGGCGCAGCAGGTCGTCGAATCTGGGATCGTCGCGAAGCGGGTCCCAGACCGGCAAGACCTTGAGCATGAAGAGGTCGGCATCGCGCACCTCGACGGCCTTTTCGAGCCATTCAAATGCCTCGTCGTTGCTTCCGAGTGCAGTGTGGATCAGGGCGAGGTCGGAGGGTGGGATGTAGGTGGTTTTTTCCTGCTCCGCGAGTTCCTCCAGGATCTCGACCGCTTCTTGACGCCTCCCAGAACGAGCGTACAAATATGCAAGAGTGTGCTTCCCGGACCTCACGGTGTCCGGGCCTGCGAGCTCGATTCCCTTCTGCATGATCTTGATACCGCGCTCGTAATCCTCTATCGCCAGCAGCGCCTGCGCCAGACGCTGGTACGTGAACCAGAAGTACGGACTGAGTTCTTTCGTCTTTTCGAGCTGTGCGATTGACTCGTCGTACCGCCGCGCGAGGTAGAGCATCATGCCGACCTGTTCGCTGGCCACAAGGGACAGTGGGTCGAGGCGTTCAGCTCGACGGGCATGATTCAACGCCTCGTCGAAACGGCCCACACAGGCGAGCATGTAGGAGTAACTGCCGTGGACATGACTCAGGCTTGGCCCGAGCTCGAGGGCGCGGCGATGACTTCGCTCCGCCGCTTTCCAGTCCCAGTCATAGGTCATCTCGATCCAAGCGGCCGAGAGAATAGCACCGGCGTTGTCGGTGTCGATTTCGAGAGCCTTCGTGAGAGCTATGTGCGCTCGGGGAACGACCTCTGTGGGAGCAAGGCTCAGGAAATAGGTGGAGTTCAGGTGAGCGGCCGCGAGTCCAGAGTACGCGTCGGCGTAGCCGGGATCCAGCTCGATCGCGTGTTCGAAGTACCCGATGCCCTTGATGAGGCCGTCTCCGGTGAACTGGAGGAACGAGTGCATGCCTTTCAGGTAGGCCTCATGAGCCTCGGGGTCCACCTTTCGTGCGTCAACGAGGCGGCGTTCCTCTTCGGGTGTGAGGGCCAAATTGATCTCCTCGGCAACTGCGCGAGCGACCTCTCCCTGGAGGAGCAGGATGTCGCGTAGCGGCCTCTGATAATCCTGCGCCCAAAGGTGACGGTCGGTCGCACCGTGGATGAGCTGGACGGTGATCCTGACCTCGTCCTCCCCACGAGTCACCGAACCCTCGACCACGCCGTCAACACCGAGCTCGCGTGCGATCTGCGGCAGCGGCTTCTGCGAGTTCTTGTAGAGCATCACGGACGTGCGAGAAATGATGTCCAGGGACCCGATCTGCGCGAGCCTGGTGATCAAGGCCTCGGTCATCCCGTCGGCGAAGTACTCTTGCTCCGGGTCGCCTGAGAGATTTGCGAGCGGAAGCACTGCGATCGAGCGGATCGAGGCCATCTCCGTTCGGCCGGCAAGACGTTGCCACAGCCCCTCGGGGGGCAGCACGACAAGTGCGCCGATGATGACGGCGAAGAATACCGCTACGGCGTGTCCGAGGCGGAACCGGCTTTCGACGCCGGAGGAGGGCGCTGCCGGACCGGCACCCGCGGTCGCCTCGAGGGCAAAGCCAAGGTCCCGGGCAGACTGGAAGCGGTCCTCCGGGCGTTTTTCGAGGCACCGCCGGACCACCTTCTCAAGGCCGGTTCCAGTGCTGTTGAGGGGGGGAGGGTCTTGCTGGAGGATCGCGGCGCCAACCTCGTGGGCGGTGTCGCCCGCGAAAGCGGGTTGCCCGGCGAGCATCTCGTACAGCACGCAGCCGAGGGCGAAGATGTCGGAGCGACTGTCGGCCGGCTCCCCCCGCAGCTGCTCCGGGGCCATGTAGCCGATGGTTCCCATGACAATGCCCGGTTCGGTGGGAAGGCCCTGGGTGAGGGATTCCGAGCCATTTCCGGGGCGCTCATCTATCTCAACGAGCTTGGCGAGCCCGAAGTCGAGGATCTTGATCCGACCATCCTTGGTCAGAAATACGTTCTCCGGTTTGAGGTCCCGGTGGAGGATTCCCCGCTCGTGGGCCGCGGCGAGACCGCCGGCAATCTGTATGGCGTACTCGGCCGCTTTAGAAGGGGTGAGACGACTCGATCGGATGACCTCACGCAGCGTCTCCCCGTCGAGAAGCTCGGTGACCGCGTAGGTGATGCCACTTTCAGAGCCAAAGTCGAAGATCTCGAGGATGTTGGGATGAGAGAGAGCGGCCACCGCCCTGGCCTCGCGTTCGAAACGGGCGAGGCGATCCGGGTCCCGGGCGACCGCCTCGGGCAAGACCTTGATCGCCACCTCGCGATCCAGTCGCTGGTCGTGGGCGCGATAGACGACACCCATGCCGCCCTCGCCGAGCTTGTTGGTGATTCGGTAGTGGGAGAGGCTGGTGCCGATCACTCAGTCCTCCGGGAAGTTCAAGCGCCGCATAAGGGTCTGAAAACGCGGATCGGTACGGAGTCCGGCAAAGAACGGGTCCACCTTCAGCGAAACCAGCCAGTTGGCGTCTTGGTCGAGCGCTCGTTCGAGCGCAGAAAGGGCGAGATCTGTTTCGCCGATCCCGGTGTGAATCCATGCCTCGAAGCACGGATCGACGGGACTTTCAGCGGAGAGATGCTCGAGACGCTGGAGTTGGGTAAGCGCCTGTTCTCGATTGCCTTGAACCCCATAACCGTATCCGAGAGCCCCCGTGCTGCGAGGGAGGAAGGTTCCTCCGTCGATCCCTCGTTTAAGGGCTTTCTCTGCGCCCTCCCAATCCCGGCGCTGGACGTGGGCCATGCCGAGCCATGAGTACGGACCTGTGTTCGCCGGATCGAGCTCGATTGCGGTCTCGAGGTGTGCGATCGCATCGTCGTACCGCCCGGCGAAGTAGAGGACCTGACCGCAGCAGGAGCACATGATCCTCGACACCGGTTCCAGCTCGATCGCGCGACCCATCATCTCGATGGCCTCGTCGGTTCGACCGAGGAAGGTGAGCAGATGGGCGTACTGGTGGCACGCCTCCGCGTTGTTGTGGTCGATCTCCAGGCCTCGGCGAATCTCCTTCTCGGCTCGAGAAAAATCCGTCCCGAAGTGGTAGAGGACCATGCCCAGAGAAATGTGCGACTCGGCCACATGATCGTCGATGTCGAGGCCCGTCAGAACCGAAGCCAGAGCTTCCTTGAAGGCGGTGGCCTTCGGCACGAAGTCGTTCCAGCTGAGCGACGCCCAAGAGTCGGCGATGCCGGTGTAGGCGAGGGCAAAGTGAGGATCGAGGGATATCGCCTCGCGGTACAACTCGATGCTTCGCTCGAGACCATCCCGTGTTCTTCTGTTCCAGAGGTGACGACCTTTTAGATAGAGGCGGTAGGCGTCCGGATCTTCCGTGGGGCGCTTGACGATGCGCGCGTGGTCCGCGGCGGAGAGCTCGAGCCGGAGGCTCTCGGCGATCGCCTTCGAAATCGCGTCCTCGAGTTCGATGATGTCGGAGAGCCGGCGGACGTAGCGATCTCCCCAGATCCTGCCGCCACGCTCCGTGGTGATGAGCTCAGCGGTGATCAGCAGCTCATCGCCCCGCGAAGCGACGTCGCCGACGAGCACCGAATCGACGCCGAGTTCCTTGCCGGCTGTTTCCGGGTCGACCGGCCTACCCTTGTAACGGAAGACCGAGTGTCGCGCGATCACCCGGTCAATACCCGGAAGGCCGCACAGCCTGCCGATGATCCCTTCGGTGAGGCCGTCGCCGAGGTACTCCAGCTCCTCGTTCCCGCCGACGATCTCAAATGGGAGAACGGCGATCGAGCGGATAGACCTGTTCGCCAGATCATCAAACCCTGACGCCGGTGTGGCCTGCGAGGCCGCTTGGAGTGCAAAGATGAGATCGTGAGCCGACTGAAACCGTTCCTCCGGCCGCTTTTCGAGGCAGTGCGAGACGATGGTGCCGACCCCCGGCATGATCTTGGTGACGCGCTCGGACACCGGCGCAGGATCGTCCTTGAGAGTGGCCGCAGAGACTTCGTCAGCCGTCGTGCCCGCAAACGGTCGCGTGCCGGAAAGCATTTCGTATAGCACCACCCCAAGGGCGAAGATGTCCGACCTAGCGTCGGCCGGTTTGCCCCTCAGCTGTTCCGGAGACACGTAGCCCGGGGTGCCCATGACAACTCCGGCCGCCGTCGGAGAGGCCTCTGTGGGCAGCTCCGCGGCCTCGACGATGTCGGTTTCCGGATGCGTCAGTTTGGTGAGCCCGAAGTCGAGGATTTTCACCCTGCCGTCGGTGGTGAGGAAGATATTTTCCGGCTTGAGGTCTCGGTGGATGATGCCTTTTTCGTGCGCCGCGGCCAGGCCTGCTGCGATCTCCTGTCCGAGCAGGAGC
>DAOWFV010000219.1 GCA_030637805.1 Acidobacteriota bacterium
AAGACAAAAAAAGAACTCAAGACTGAAAACCAGCCGTGTCTCCCACCAGGCGACCCGGTGAGATATTCGGGTTAGACTCCGGGTGGCAAATTGAGACGGTGATTAGCCGGCGCCCACGGTATGATGGATGCGGACTACCGGCTCGCAAAGGAGGCTGCAATGGCCTACACCAGGATCTGTGTCGCAGTTGCGTTGCAGAGGTACCTCGATTTCACTCCGATCGTCCTGAGATTGCGGGACCTCGCCGGGGTACTTGCGGAGGCCTACGATGTTCCGATTGCAGCGGTGTCGGTTGAGGCGCCGGTGGAGCTTCTGCCCGATCTGGAAACCACGGGGGAAAAACTCGAGCGGTGGGCCGCGCCGCTGCGCGACCGGGGCCTGGTGGTGAGCACCAAGCTGCTCGAAGGCCGTCCCAGCCAGGAGATCGCCGCCCTGGTGCAGATTGTCGAGGCGGACCTGATTCTCATCGGCAGCCACAGCAAGAGGGGCGCGCTCGACGTCGGGCTCGGCAGCACCGCGTCGGCCCTGTTGCGCGAACTCGAGACGACGGTGCTCATGGTGCGGCCCACCGAAGAGGAGCGGGAGAGGACGCGGGAGCTCATGATCCCGCGCTACCCGGTGGTCTTCCCCTACGGGTAGCCCATGCGTATCGACGGCTACTCCTTCGGGAGCATCAGCATCGACGGCGTCGACTACTCCAACGACGTGATCATCCTGCCGGACGGTGTGCGGGCGCCGTGGTGGCGCGAGGCCGGAGGCCACGTTTACGCCCCCGAGGACCTTCAGGAGGTGCTGGACGCCGCGCCGGAGGTGGTCGTGCTTGGCACCGGCTACTTCGGCCGCGTGCGCGTCGAGGGCGCGACCCTCGCGGCCCTCACCGCTGCCGGCTCGGAGGTGGTGGTCGAGCGCACGGGCCGGGCGGTGGAGGCGTTCAACCGGCTCGCGGATGAGGGCCGGGATGTGGCCGCGGCGCTGCATTTGACCTGCTGACGGCGAATTAGGAATTCGGAATTCGGAATTCGGAATTGCGGCGCGGGGAAGCTGTCGTGTGGTCGGGGCTGAATGCCCGCGCTTGGGCGCGCCAATTTGCCGAGCTGGAGCTCGGCGTTCCCAGGGGTTCGGGTCAGCCGATGTATAGGCGGAGAGTGGGATGTCCCGGGAAGCCGATGCCGGGGCGCTGATCCTGGGACCGCCGAGTTCCAGCTCGGCATAAGGATCTGCCCGTCGTGAGCGCGCCCAGACGCGGGCATTACGCCCGAATCGAACTTCTCGCTCCCCCGCGCCGATAACTCAAAACTAAAAACTCAAAACTTCCCTGCCCGTCAGTTCTCTTTGAACCATTCCACGGTGTGGCCGATGCCCTCGGCCAGCGGCGTCTCAACTGCCACGCCCAGCTCCCGCTTCAGCAGGTTGGAGGAGATGCAGGATCGTCGCTGTTCGCCAGGCTGCGGGGCATCGTGGATCGCCTCCTTGCCGCTGCCGAGCGCCACCGCGATGTGGGTGTAGAGAATGTTGACATCGGTCTCGATGCCTGTGCCGACGTTGTAGGTGGAGAAGTCGGACCGGCCGATCGCGGCGAGGTTGGCCCGTACCACGTCGGCCACGTACACGTAGTCGCGGGTCTGCAGCCCGTCCCCATGGATCATGGGCTGGCCGCCGTCGAGGAGGCGGCGGGCGAAGATCGCGACCACCCCCGCCTCGCCGTGGGGATTTTGGCGGGGGCCGTAGACGTTGGCGTAACGCAGGCAGGTGGCGTCGAGGCCGTACTGGCAGTGGTAGTAGAAGAGGTAGCGTTCGCAGGCCAGCTTGGCGACCCCGTAGGGCGACACTGGGCGCGCCGGATGGGCTTCTTTAGCCGGGGAGAAATCCTGTTCCCCGTAAATGGCGCCGCCGGTGGACGCAAAGACCACCTGGCGGAGCTTGGCGTCCCGCGCCGCCTCGAGGAGGTTCAAGAGGCCGAGGATGTTGACGTCGGCGTCGAAGACCGGGTTCTCCACCGAGCGCCGCACGTCCATCTGCGCGGCGTGGTGGACCAGGACCTCGACCTCACGCTCGACCAGCAGGCGTCCCGCCTCCTCGGAGCGCACGTCGAGGACCGCCAGCTCCGCCCCCTCGGGGACGTTCTCCTTGCAGCCGCTCGACAGGTCGTCCACAATCACAACCTGGTGGCCGTCGGCGACTAGCGCCTCCGCCACGTGGCTGCCGATGAAGCCGGCGCCGCCTGTTACGCAGATTACCGAGCTCATGTTCAACCCCCCCTTGCTTGCGCGCGAATTCTACCAGCGCCCCACCGAGGTTGTGGCCCGCGACCTTCTGGGAAAGCTCCTGGTCCGGATCTACGCCGGCGGGGTGACCGCGGTGCGTCTGACCGAGGTGGAGGCCTACCTCGGGGTGGAGGACCCCGCCTGCCACACCTTCGGCGGCCGCCGCACCCGGCGCACCGAGACGATGTGGGGCGAGGCGGGGCACGCGTACGTCTACCTGGTCTACGGCATGCACCACTGCCTCAACGTGGTCACGGTGGGTCCGGACAGGCCCGAGGCGGTGCTGGTCCGGGGCGGGGTGGCGGTGGGAGGCCTCGACCTGATCCGCGAACGACGGGGACCAAAGGTGGCGGAGCGTTCCCTCGCCGACGGGCCGGGCAAGCTCTGCCAGGCGCTCGAGGTGACCAGGGACCACGACGGCATCGACCTGTGCGAACCCTCCTCGGTCCTGCGGATCTGTGACGACGGCCTCCGGGTGGGGGAGGGGGCTGTCAAGCGAACGCCGCGGGTGGGCGTCGACTACGCCGGCGAGGCTTCCGGATGGCCGCTGCGGCTGGTGATCGACTCAAGAGTCTTCAGCAGCTCCGCCGACTCCACCGGTTTCTGAAGATAGGCGTCCGGGTGGTACTTCTTGAAGCGGGCGAGGAAGGCCTCGAAATCCGCGGTGAGGGTGTCCTGGATGCCGGTCACAAGCACAACCGGGACGTCCTTGGTTCGCGGGTCCTTACGCAGGGCGATGAGGGTGCTCAGGCCGCCCCGCTCGGGCATCATGACGTCGAGGAGGATCACGTCCGGCGGCGCCTCCTGCGCGAGAGCGATGCCCCGGTTGGGGTCGTTCGCGGCGCGCACGCTCCAACCGTTGTCGGTGAGCAGCGTCTCGAGGTAAGTGGTGATGTCGGGCTCGTCGTCGATGATCACGGCGGTCCTGGGTGCCATGGAAACCCTCCGGCTGAACCTCGTACCTGAATAAGATAGCACCGGGATCGCCCTCCGGCAACGATCATTTCTCATTTGAGATTGAGAACAGCTTTTAATTCCGGCGGTTTTCTTTGAAATCCTAGTTGACAGCTAGGAATACTGGGATTAGTTTATTGTCGAGATGAGAATCTCCACCCGCGGTCGCTACGCCCTGAGGATGATGCTCGATGTTGCGCGCCACGGTGGGAAGGACTCGCCGGTGAGTCTCGCCTCCGTCTCCAACCGCACCGGCATCTCCCACGGCTACCTC
>DAOWFV010000068.1 GCA_030637805.1 Acidobacteriota bacterium
CGGCTGCGTGAGGTCTCCCTCGACAACTCGGTCCCGCCGGCTCTGCGCTTCGACCCCGTGCTCCCCGGGATGGAGGCTTCCACCCGACCGCGTTCTCGCCGCGCGAGCCGACCCCAGCTCGAAGGCGTGCCCGCCAGCGGGTCGGAGCTTGCGTTTCTGCCGGTGACCGAACTGGGCGGGCTCCTGCGGCGGCGCGAGGTCTCGTCGGAGGAGCTGACCCGCCTCTACCTGGACCGCCTCCGGACGTACGACCCGGAGCTTCACTGCGTGATCACCCTCACCGAAGAAAGCGCGCTGGACCAGGCGCGGCGCGCGGATCGGGAGCTCGCGGCCGGAAAGTGGCGTGGGCCGCTGCACGGTATTCCATGGGGCGCCAAGGACCTGCTGGCGGTGCGCGGCTATCCCACCACCTGGGGGGCCGAGCCGTTCAAGACCCAGGTCCTCGACGAGGATGCGACCGTGGTCCGGCGCCTGGAGGAGGCCGGGGCGGTGCTGGTGGCCAAGCTCTCCCTCGGCGCCCTCGCCTGGGGCGACGTGTGGTACGGCGAGAAGACCCGTAACCCGTGGAACACGGAGCAGGGGTCGAGCGGTTCGTCGGCGGGACCGGGATCGGCCACCGCGGCCGGGTTGGTGGGATTCTCCGTGGGAAGCGAGACCTGGGGCTCGATCGTCTCGCCCTCCACCCGCTGCGGGGTCACCGGGCTGCGACCGACCTTCGGCCGGGTCAGCCGCCACGGCGCGATGGCGCTGTCGTGGAGCATGGACAAGCTCGGCCCCATGTGCCGCGGTGCCGAGGACTGCGCGCTCGTTTTCGAGGCCATCCACGGCAGCGACGGCCTCGACCCCACGGTGGAGGATCGACCCTTCGTGTGGGACGCGGATCTCGACGTGCGTTCTCTTCGCGTGGGGTACTTGAAGGCCCTCTTCGAGGGAGAGCCCGAGCTGGACGAGGACGCCGACGAGGAGGACCGGGCGGCGGCGCGTGAGTGGCGCGCCCTCGACCTCCAGGCGCTCGATGTGCTGCGCTCGTTGGGGATCGAGCTATTGCCGATCGAGCTGCCCGACCTGCCGGTGAGCGCTTTGTCCTTCATCCTCAGCGCCGAGGCGGGGGCGGCCTTCGACGACCTCACCCGCTCGGGCCGCGACGATCTCCTGGTGCGGCAGATCGAGGACGCCTGGCCAAACGTTTTCCGCCAGGCGCGAACCATCCCCGCGGTGGAGTACATCCAGGCCAACCGGGTGCGGACCCTGCTGATGCGGGAGATGGAGCGGCTGCTCGAGGGCATCGACCTCTGGGTGTCACCCTCCTTCGGCGGCTCGAACCTCCTGCTCACCAACCTCACCGGTCACCCGGCGGTGGTGCTGCCGAACGGCTTCCGCGGCGACGGGACCCCGACGAGCATCACCTTCAACGGCCGGCTCTTCGGTGAGGCGGAGATCCTGGCTGTAGCCCGCACCTACCAGGAGGCCACCGGTTTTCATCTCCGACACCCGGAGCGCTTTGAAGGATAATTCTCAAGTCTCAAGTCTTAAGTCTCAATTTTCGGACAGCCCCTTCTCTGGGGTGGGGCACATCGAGAATTGAGAATTGAGAATTAAGAATTGAGAATTGGCCTGGGCCTCTGCTCTGTCAGGATCCGGGGCGGATTTTCGCCTTTGTCCCGATTCGAGACGATCGATGGAGATTCCTGACCCTCTCTCCGGGATCCGGTTCGGGTATCAAACTTGCAATACAACCAAGACGACGACCTGGGAGGTTGAACCCGCCGCGGGTGGCCCATGATCGGTCGAGTTGGGGAGAGACCATGGAAATCCTGAAGTTTGAGATCGTCGGAGACCCGAGGGAGCTGATCGTCAGCCAGTGCGTCTGGTGCGCACACCGCAGCGCCGACGGGGCCTCCTGCCAGGCCTTCCCGAACGGGATTCCGTACGAGATTCTCTTTAACGAGCACGACCACACGACGCCGTTCGCCGGAGACAGCGGCACCTGCTACGAGACGGTGATTCTCGTCCTCGAAGAGGAGAAGGTGCCCGCCTGAGAGGGACGCAACGACGGCGCGGCGTCTGGGGACCGCGGCCGCGCTCGGGTCGGCAGCGTGAGCACCTGTTACTGTTGGTTTTGTGATCGGTCCCGCCTCACTGATGCTGCTGGTGGTCGGGTCGGGTGCCCTCCTCGGGCTTGCGGCCTTTGGGTTTCTTTCCCTGGGCGAGGGTGAGCGGCGGGCAGCCCGCGTCGCATTCATCCTCGCGGGGATGATCACAGCGGCCTGCTTCCTGGCGGCCGTCCTGCCGGCACCGGCGCCCCTCGTAGCATCCGTAGTCGTTCTGGTTGTCCTGATCGCAGCAGTGTTTCTCTTCTTCGTACCGATGGGTGGTGTGCCTGCGGCCGGCGGCCGTCCCTCGAGACGGGTGGACGAGCGCGACATCATGTTTGCACGCGGGCGCCTGAATCCGGGCAGCCCCGAGTACGAGGCCTACTACACCATGCGCCCGGAGAATCGGGCCGGCGACGACCTCAGTCGCTCGCTGCCGGGTCTGCTCGCTGCCGACGCCGAGCTGGCGGAGCCGCTGGCCTTCGCAGCCGCCGACGCCTGCTTCGATCTCACCGAGGCCGTGAGGGAGCAGGTGGACGGAGAGGTGGCCAAGGAGTGCGTGGAGCGGACGCCGGAGGAGTGGACCAGCGCCCTCAAGCACCTCGCCCTCTCGTTCGGGGCGCTGGACGTCGGCGTGACCGAGCTCGCGCCGTATCACGTCTACTCTCATGTCGGTCGCGGCACCGGGACCTACGGCGAAGAGATCCGCCTCGAGCACCCCTGGGCGCTGGCCTTCAGCGTCGAGATGGATCACCGAAGAGTATCTTTCGCCCCCGAGGCGCCGGTGGTCGAGGAGTCCGCACGCCAGTACGTGGAGTCGGCGAAGGTGGCACTCCTGCTGGCCAACTGGATTCGCCGCCTGGGCTACCCGGCGCGGGCTCACATCGACGGCAACTACCGGGTTATCGCGCCGCTGGTGGCCCGCGACGCGGGCCTGGGGGAGATCGGGCGTATGGGCCTCCTGATGACACCGCGCCTCGGGCCGCGGGTTCGGCTGGGGGTGGTGACAACCTCGATGCCGTTGGTGGCGGACCCGCCCGGGGACGATCCGTCGGTGATCGATTTTTGCAGCGTGTGCCGCAAGTGCGCGACCAACTGCCCGGTGGCCGCAATTCCGGCCGGCGACCGGACCGCGGTGGACGAGGGTTTGCGCTGGGCGATCGAGCCGGAGACCTGCCACCGCTACTGGCAGGTGATCGGTACGGACTGCGCAACCTGCATCCGCGTCTGTCCCTACTCCCATCCCGACAGCCCTGCACACAACCTGGTGCGCCGGGCGATCCGTTCCTCGGGCGCCGCCCGCCGGGCGATGCTGTGGCTCGACGATCTCTTTTACGGCCGCTTTCCTGC
>DAOWFV010000009.1 GCA_030637805.1 Acidobacteriota bacterium
GGCGAGAAAACGCCGCTGAGTGCGGTGCATCGTCGGCCGCAGCCGGAAGCTGGTGAGATATGCGGGCTGGGTAGTGGCGAGAATCCTGGCGAGCATCTCCTTCGCCCGCTCCAGCTCCTCGGTGGGAGATTCCACCTGGGAAATCAGGTAGCGATAACTCTCACCGTGCTCGTCGAGGTCGCTCGTCCGCACCATCTCGAGGAGCTTCTCCAGCGGTTCGCGGCTCGCCGCTTTGCTGCCGGCTCTGCCGATTTCTCGTTCGAGGATCACCCGCACCAGTGACAGGACGTCGCTCTGCTCCTGGCGTTGAACGGGCCCCGGTTCCCCCTCACCGTCCGGTGCGACGAACGGCTCCCCGGTTGGAGCTTTCTTCGGGGCCTCCGGCGACACCCCGGCGGGGATCCTGGCTCCGGCCTCCTGGCCTACGAAGATCCCGTTCGGAAGCTCACGGAGCTCGCGACTGAACCGTCCGAGCATCAGGTAGAGCTCCTTCTCGGAGGCGAAGTTCCCGACGAGGCGTGCGTTGCGGTCCAGCTCCAGGGTCTCGGACTCCTGCAGCATGATGTTGGCCTGGGCCCCCTTCTCGAGGGTGATTTTCTGCGCTCGGACCCGCCATGCGGTGAGCTGGCCGGCAACGAAACAGGAGTCAGCGGCTTGTACCGATACCGCCTCGACCTCCACTTCCGGGTCGATCCGTACCGAGCCGTTGCCCGACTCGATCAGCGAGTACACGCCCGAGTTCTGGATCACCAGATTGCCCGGGGTGCGGATGGAGAGCTGGCCGTTCTCATTGACTGAGATCTCGGTGCCGTTTGGGATGATCATGGTCGGGAAGTTCTTTGCATCGTCCATTCGGTTATCTCCTTGTGACCCGCGACGGAAGGGGGTCGAAGGCCGGCGCGGGAGCGCTACGGCCGCGGACCAACAGCTCCTCGTGCCCTGTCCATTGGTAATTGAGGATGTAGATGCGGGGGTCGGCGGGAACCGGCTCGTGTCCTTGCTCGGCGCGTACGCGCACCTCGTAGTGCAGGTGCGGTGACGTGCTCCAGCCGGTATTGCCCACCGTGCCTACCCGCTCACCGCGGCGCACGGTCGCACCCCGG
This sequence comes from Acidobacteriota bacterium, assembly GCA_030637805.1. GTDB lineage: Bacteria > Acidobacteriota > Thermoanaerobaculia > Thermoanaerobaculales > Sulfomarinibacteraceae > Sulfomarinibacter. The sequence goes on from DAOWFV010000009.1 coordinate 1,104, forward strand.
CGGACGTCGATCTCCTGGAGATGGGCATAAATTGTGAGGTATCGATCTCCATGGTCGATCACCACCACGTTTCCGTAGCGCCACCAGCGCACGTTTCGGCTCAGGGGGAAACGCCCCGCAAAGACGATTCGGCCGTCGCCCGTCGCCAGCACCGGGGTGCCTTCGCGTGAAGCGAGGTCGATGCCGGAGTGGAAATCGACCGTGTTCGTGAAGGGTGAAGTGCGGTTGCCGAAGGGGGAGGTGAGAACGAATGTACCAACTGGCAGGGGACAGATGGAGGGTACGGCAAGGGTGAGGTCCTCGTGGGATCGTGCAAAGCCTGCGAGCTCGTCGGCGAGCGTCAGCAGCGCCTTGGTATCGGAAGCGAGCTTGAGCCCGCGGCGAAGGGCGAGCTGCGCCTCGGGTACAGTCACTTCCAATTCGGCGGGTTCGGGGTAGCCGCCGAGACCCACGGAGTCCTGCGGAGCTCCGAGGATGAGGCTGATCTGCCGCTGCAGGGCGCGCGCCGAGGCTACCTCGCGCTCGAGGCGATCCAGCACCGTCTCGCGTTGGTTCAGGACCTCGTGCTGCAGATCATTCTGCTGGGACAGGGAGCGCAGGCGACCGCTGAGGAGAAGAGACTGCAGTCCGAGGGGAGCGAGGACGGCCCCTGCAGCGAGAACCAGGGCAAGGACCGCTCCTCCTGCCACCAGCCAGTGAAAGACGCGCCGGCTGAGGAAGTAGTAACGGACCTGCTTGCGGATATCCGCGGGGTGGAGTTGGATCTCGTACATGATTCGTGGTTCGATTTTCTCCGATTCCGCCCCGAACAGATGTGCGCGGGCTCACCACCGGGTCGAGACGGTCGTCTGAGAACTCTATCCCGAAACGCTGATCAGGTCCAGGATCGAGCACTCAAAGGACTGAGTCCTTTGGTTTTAGACTGCGCGAAGGGCCACGACAGGGTCCTGGTGAGAGGTCTTCCACGCCGGCCAGATGGAGGCCAGGAGGACCAGCAGAATACAGACTCCGGCCACAGCGGCGAGGTGAAAGGGAGTGGTGATCAAGGGGATATGGTCCACCATGTAAACCTTCGCGAGACCGGGAGGAAAGCGGATTGCTCGAACCGCGCTCATGATCCAGCTGGCGAGGCATCCGAGGACGATTCCCGCGCCCACCCCCGAGCCGCCGAGGAGGAGCCCGGAAAGGACCAGGATCTTGCGGACCCGGGCCGGGGTGGCGCCCAGGGCCTGGAGCATGCCGGTCGAGCGCTGCTTGTCGATGGCGAGGACGATGAGGGCGGAGCTGACCTGGAAGGACGCGACCGCAACCACCAGGCAGAGAACCAGAAAGAGGGATAGCGTCTGCCAGCGCAGCGCGGCGAAGAGGGCGCTGTTCATCTCCCGCCAATCGGTGAAGAGGAGACGTGAGTCGATTTCCTCCAGCGCTTCGCGCGCCCGATCCACCGCCATCGGGTCCACGAGCTCGATCTCGATACCGGCGACCGCACTGCCCGGGAGCGCGCGCAACGCCTGGTCCAGAGGCACCACGATCCAGTGCTCGTCGAACTCGGCGAAGGCGAGGCTGAAGGTGCCCACGATATCCAGACGCAAGGTGGGCAGGATCCACGAGCCGGCTTCGGGCGGGAGGCGAACGGTGGCGACATCGCCTTCACCGATGCCTGTCTGATGTGCGAGCCGCTGGCCCAGCACGGCGCTTAACCCCGCCCTGACCGGCCAGCTCTCAAGACCGGTGTAACTCGGCGGATCGGCCACCGCCTTGAGGGTCACCGGGACCGGGTTGGAGGGTTCCCCGGGATCGTCCATCAACCCGGTGAGATAGGTGACGGGCGTTGTCCGCGATACGCCCTCCACCCCGGCCATCCGAACCGCGAGGGCGGAGGCCTCATCCGCGGCCAGTCGGCCGAGAGCGAAACCCACCATGTGGGCGTTCCCGCGCTGGAGGGCCGCGGAGATTGCTTGGGAGTACCCGGTCATCAACGCCAGAGTGATGACCAGCGCAGCGGTGGCGAGGGCGATGCCGGCAAAAGCTGCGAGGGCGGTCCCACGTAGCAGTAGTCCGGTCCGCCTACGCAGAAAACGGATGGCGAGCTCGAGCTCCAGCTTCACCCGAGGAGTCTACTGCAGCTCCCCCGTGCCCGTCTCCGTCTCCGTGCCCGCCTGCCGCGTAGCGATGGCCCGCGGCTTGATTCTTTTCTCGCATATACATCTGGAGGCAGGGGCTTCAGACCCCACGGGTGGGTGGGGAATCGAGAATCGAGAATCCAGTATCGAGAATCGAATATCCAGTATCGAGAATCGAGCATCCAGCATCGGGAGGGTCGGGGACTACACCTTCCTCGCCCGGTAGGTCACCGACCGCACGACACCGCGGACGTCGTCGATGGTGATGCCCGTTGAGGCTGCAATTGCCATCACCTCGGCCGGGGCCGCCTTCTCGGTCATCTCCAGGAAGTCCACGTCCTTGAGGATCTCGATCTCGGCGAGGCCTGCCTCGGCGAGAAGCCGGAAGTAGTTCTCGCGCTGCTCGGCGCCGGCGACGCAGCCGACATATGCGAGGACGTCGTGGGTGATCGCCTCCGGAAGCTCGCCGTCGAGTACTACATCGGAGATGACGAGGCGTCCTCCCGAGCGCAGGACGCGGGCGATCTCTAAAAACACGGCCCCCTTGTCGGGCACTAGGTTGATGACGCAGTTCGAGGTCACGGCGTCCACCGAGGCGTCGTCCACCGGGAGTTCCTCCAGCCGGCCCTGGCGGAACTCGATGTTTTCCCAGCCGGCGGCGTTGGCCCGCGCCTTTTCGATCATCTCCGGGGTCATGTCGACGCCGATGACGGTGCCGCTCGGGCCGACCTCGCGCGCCGCGATCAGGGCGTCAATGCCGGCGCCGGACCCGAGGTCGAGGAAGGTCTCGCCCTCGGCGAGGTCGAGGTGTTGGAGGGGTGCGCCGCAGCCGAGGCCGAGGTTGGCGCCGTCGGGCAGGAGATCGAGATCGACCGTGGCGTAGCCGAGGCCGCTTGCCACCTGGGCGGCGTCGCCGCCGCAGGTGCTTCCCGATGGACCGCAGCAGGATGAACCGGCCGCGGCGATGCCGGCGTAGCGGTCGCGGACGGTCTGCACGACGGCTTCGGAGTCGGAGGGATCGGGCATGGATTTTTTGGTTTTCGCACTCATGGATGGCTCCCTTGGATTGCTTCCTTGGATGGCGACGGAGGAATCTTCGACATCAAATGATCGTAGGCGCCCGGACAGCAGCTCTCGGTGGCGGCGCGGATCGCGGCCAGGAGCTGGTCGAGCGCGGTCAGCGTATCGGCAACGTCTTGAGTGGGCAGGCGGTCGAGGACCGTTCCGGCAAACGCCTCCTCCTGACGGCGGACGCCTTCGGCGGCTAGCTTCCCGGCAGGACTCAGGACCGCCCGCTGGGCGCGCCCGTCCGAGGGGTCGGCGACGCGCTCGACAAGCCCGCGTTCCTCGAGCCGGGCGAGGTTGCGGGTGAGGGTGCTGGCGGTGATGCCCAGTCGCTGGCCGAGCTCGCTGAGACGCAGGTCGCCGTCGGCGAGCGCCTCGAGGGTGGCGGCCTGAGCCACCGTCATGCCGCAGCAGCTGATGTCGGCCCGCTCGGCGAGCGAGAAGCGGCGCACCAAGGCGCGGATGCCCTCCAGCAACCGCCGTGCCTGCTCGTCCGTGTGGGTTTGTGATTCCATCATTCGATCTCCTCATATAGTTGTATATTACAAATAAATAATTGTCAAGACCCCACACCGATCAATCGCCCCTGGTCCCTCGGAGCGTGAGGGGGTGAGGCGGTGAAGAATTTTGAATTTTGAATTCTCAATTGACTGCAGCGCGATCTCGGATCTCGAAATTGGAAATTCAAAGTTGGGAATTGAAAACTCAACACCCGCTCACGGCGGTGCGTCTCGGCGCCCGCTGGGCGCCAGTAACTCAAAACTCAAGACTAAGAACTCAAAACTCCTTAACCCTTAACCTTTTACATCTTTCCGGAATCGGCTGCCTTCGTGTAGAATGCCTGACTCATGGGCGACTGGACCCCCACCTCGTGGCAGAGCAGGCCTGCCGGCCAACAGCCGACCTACCCCGAGCCGGAGGCTCGAGAGTCGGCTGTCGAGCACCTGGCCTCATTGCCGCCCCTCGTCACCTCGTGGGAGGTGGAGAGGCTGAAATCGCAGCTCGCGGAGGCGGCCGCAGGAAAGCGGTTCCTCCTCCAGGGAGGGGCCTGCGCCGAACGTTTTGACCAGTGCTCGGCCGAGACCATTACCAACAAGCTCAAGATCCTGCTGCAGATGAGTCTGGTCCTGACCTTCGGCCTCAAGCGGCGCATTATCCGGGTCGGACGCTTTGCCGGCCAGTACGCCAAACCGCGCTCGGCCGACACCGAGGAGCGCGACGGCGTGACCTTGCCGAGCTACCGGGGCGACATCGTCAACGGACCCGGGTTCACCGCCGCCGAGCGCACGCCGGATTCCGAGCGCATGCTGCGCGGTTACCACCACTCCGCCCTGACCATCAACTTCATCCGCGCCCTGGTCGACGGCGGTTTCGCCGACCTCCACCATCCCGAGTACTGGGACCTCGGCTTCGTCAGCCACTCCCCGCGGGCCCAGGAGTACCAGCGGATGGTGGAATCAATTTCCGACTCCCTCCGCTTCATGGAGACCCTGGCCGGGATCCAGGCCGGCGAGATCAGCCGGGTAGACTTCTTCACCAGCCA
>DAOWFV010000023.1 GCA_030637805.1 Acidobacteriota bacterium
CGACGGCAAGAAGGCGATGCTCGACCTGCTCGCAGCTCTCAAGGAACAGTAGGGCACGGATTTCGGCACCCAGGTCTCACCTATTCGGGAATAATGGGTTGATGATGGCAGGAAAATGCACCCTCGTCGTCATGGTCGTCTCGATGCTCAGCATGGGTATCTCTCACGGCGCTGATCGGGTGGAGATCGTGATCGACAATTCCGCCTCGATGTGGGGCAAGCTCGGTGACGGCCCGCCGCGCCTGGTCGCCATTCGAGAGGCTCTTCAAGGCTTCGCGGTGTCGTTGGACTCCTCTCGAGAAGCCCCCGAACTGGGCTTGCGTGCAATCGGCGGACAGACCGGCCTGGAAGAGGGCGACACCTGCGGGGACACCGAGGTCCTGGTAACGATCGGCGCAATCGAGTTCGATGCATGGCACACGGCCCTCGCTGGTCTCGAACCGAGGGGTGAACGAGGTCTCGTGACGGCGGCAGTCGAGGCGGTCGCCGACCTTGGTCAGGCCGCAGGGCGCCGACGCATCGTGATCATCACCGCTGGTGACGACGAGTGTCATGGAGATTTTCGCGAGTTGTCAGCCGCGCTTGGCGAGGGAGAAGGGGCCGTCGAGGTGCGAATCATCGGTCTGGGCTTGCGCGGCGCTGCGGCCAACAACTTCACCCTATTCGCACCCACCCGCAACGTGTCCGACCTAGCGGGGCTGGTCAACGCCCTGCGCTGGGCGGTGCTCCCATCCGACGCCCACTCCGCGAGCGACCAGCTCCTCGAGATTCGCCTCACACGCGGGGGCGAAGCCGTCGACGGAACCGAGGTCCGCGTCGTCAACCAGGCGAGCGGCGAGACTACGACCGCGGAGCTCCAAGGGGGTGCAATGCGGATTCGCCTGCCACCGGGGCGCTACCGGGCGATGGTGGATGAGCCGGGCGGTCAGACGCTGGAGCTTGCCGGTCTTACTGTTGCCGGCGAGGGAGGGGCTTTCGACATCGACCTCTCCCCCACCCCGCCGGTGACCCTGGACGTCGATCCGGAGAAACCGCAGGCCGGCGGCACCGTCTTCGTACAATTTTGGGGAGCACCGATCGAAAGCTCCTGGGTGACCCTGGCGCCGGTCGGCGCACCGCTCGGGGAATACCTTCTCCGCGCCCCGATCTCCGGACCCTCCGGCGAGGTGGCCTTTCGCCTCCCCGGAGAGCTTCTCGAGTTCGAGGCCAGATGCGTTCACGAGCCGAGGAGGGGCATATCCCACCTCCTGGGCCGGCTCGCGTTCGAGAGCCGTCTCGGAATCGCCACTCTCGAGATTCCGGAAAAGGCAGAAAATCGAATGTCTCTGAGTATTTCGTGGACAGGTCCCGATCTCCCCGGCGACCACATCACCATCACCCCGGCAGGGGGCGAAAACGACGACCATACGGCCTGCGTCTTCACGCGCATCGGTAGCCCGATCCACCTGGCCGCGCCGGTGATACCAGGGGACTACTGGGTCCGCTACCTTTCCTCCGGCGGTCGCATCCTCGCCCGAGCAGCACTCGAGGTCTACGAGGTTCTGGCCATTCTCGAAGGACCTGGGGAGGTTTCGCCCGGGGAGGAGTTCACGGTGAGCTGGGAGGGACCGGACGCGAGCCAGGACCATCTGACCCTCGCGTCGGCCGACGCTGCCAACGATGAGTACCTGAGTTGGTCGCCGACCGCTGTCGGCCCTTCCCTCCGGCTGCGCGCGCCGGCGCAGGTGGGTCATTACGAGCTGCGTTACGTGCGCGCCGCCGACGGGGAGGTCCTCGCGCGGGCGCCGATTGCCGTTGTGGCGACGGCAATTGCTCTTCGCGCCCCTGAAGAGGTGGACGCCGGCAGCCGCTTCGCGGTCGAGTGGAGCGGAACCGCGGGTGAAGGGGATTTTCTGGCCGTTGCCCCCAGGGGCGCCAGTCCACGCCGTCATCTCGACTGGTCCTACACCGTCGAGGGAAACCAACTCAGCCTCGCCGCTCCCTTCAAGCCGGGCGCCTACGAGGTCCGTTACGTCTCAGGCGCTGATCTGGAAATCCTCGCCAGTGCTCCTCTTCTCGTCCGCTGACTGCGGGAGGCAGACCTGAACTCCCCGCCAGGGGTGCGGGCCGATGCGGCGTGGCACTTAAGCAGACGGAACCTCGCCCCTCATGCGCGGACAGGTTCCCAGCACTGTTAACATGAGCCCGCCGCTCGGTCCGGAAGCGGCGAGAAACCCGCGACGGGCAGGGCCGTACCGCACGGGGGCCGTAACCGAATATCAAGCGCAGAGCATACCCAGACTGAGGTGACCCAATGCAAGCGAGACATCTTCTCCTCCTGCTGCCCCTCTTCATCGCGGCGACTGTTGGGGCCTCAGAGCAGCCCCTTGCCATCACCGCCCACGTGGAGGCTCTGGGTAGGGGCGCCGACGGCACGGTCATGGGTGCGGTCTTCCAGATCGCTCCGGAGGACCGCGAGCGGGCCGGGGACCGGGTTCGGGTGGTCACCACCCTGCGCAAAGGCGAAGATATCGTGGACCGGCATAGCGCCGTGGTGGTCATGGAGGCGGACGGCTCCGCGATGCTCTATCGCGAGTGGGACCCGGGAACCTACGATCTCCTGATCTTCATCTCCTCTCTCAACGGGGTCACGTCGGGAGTGTGGCTCGGGGAGATCGAAGTGCCCGAGACCGAAACGCCCTTTGAGGCCCCTGAGGGTGCCCCGATGGACGCGGTGGCGCTCGATCTCACCCCGCCCAGCGAGGGTGGAGTGCATTTCCAGCCGCCACCCAATCTCGGTGCTCTCGGCGCCGTCCAGCTCGAGGTCGAGGCGCCCGAAAACACCGCCTCGGTGGAGTTCTTTCGCGACGGCAAGACGCTTGGCCGGCGGAACCGCGCCCCGTGGACAGTCTCCATTCCTCTCGGGGAGATCATCAAACGCACCCAAATCAGAGCCGTCGCCGTTAACGCCGATGGAGACTACCTGGGCGAGGATGCCATTGTCCTCAACAATCCCTCCGGTCAGATCGGGGTCGAAATCCTGCTCGCGCCCGAGCACGCGATCAAGGACGGAAAGCGCAGAGTCACGGTCGCCGTCAGCGGCGCCAAGGACATCCATCAGGTGAGCCTCCACCTCGACGCAGAGATGGTGGCGCGATGGGCGGCCTGCCCCTGTGTCGCCGAAGTGGCGGTCGCGAAGCTGCAAATGGCTGCGATTCTCTCCGCCGAGGTCGTGGACGCCGAAGGGACCCGCGGCGATGGGGTGTTGATCCTCGGCGGCGGAGGCGGTTTCGTGGGCTCGGTGAGGGTCGAGCTCGTGGAGCTGCCGGTGGTGGTTCTCGACGAACGCGGCATCCCTGTGTTGGGGCTCGAGCTCGCGGACTTCACGGTCTACGAGGATAAGGAGGAGGTCGAGGTCGAGGGCTTCGGCACAACCGAGGACCTGCCGCTGTCCCTCGCCATCGCGGTCGACACCTCGGGCTCGATGATCGAGGACTTTCCCAAGGTCCGCACAGCGGTCCGGGGGTTCACCGACGAGCTCCTCGAGGAGGGGGACGAGGCGGTCCTGATCCGCTTCTCGTGGGACGCCGCGGTGCAGGTCAACTGGACCGACAACATCAAGGCTCTGGTGGGGAACCTGGACACGGTGACCCCCGAGGGTGGCACCTCGTTGCACGACGCGGTGGTACGTTCGCTGGAGCAGTTCCGCGGCCGCC
>DAOWFV010000051.1 GCA_030637805.1 Acidobacteriota bacterium
CTGGGACGACCACGAGTACTCCAACGACTGCTGGGGCGCCACCGCGACCTACTCCAGCGGCCGGACGCACGAGGTCGATGAGCAGCGCCGCCGCAACGCCGAGCAGGCGTTTTACGAGTGGATTCCGACCGAGGCCGGTCTCGGGGACGACGGGTTGCTCGCAGTTGACGACAGCAACCTCTACCCCAACTCCGGCATCTACCGCGATTTCATGTTCGGGTCGCTGCTTCATCTGGTGCTCTCCGACTTCCGCACCTTCCGCCCCGACCACCTGGTGGCCGAGGACGCATTCCCCGGCACCATCGCGGTGGACCAGGACGCTCTGATCCAGATGCTTTCCGAGCCCGTCTTCGAAGTGGTGAAATCGAACTTCGACCCATACGTGGACATGGATCTGCTGGGAGCGGCCCTGCCGATCCTGCGCCAGACCGCGACGTTGATCGCTGCCCAGGCCTACCAGATGGAGAACCCAGCGCTCGACACTTTCGCTGCGGTGCGCCTCGCCGAAGAGAGGTTGAAGGGTAACCAGAGCACCACCTTCATCAACGCTCTGTATGCGGCGGCCGCCCTGCCGCCTCCGTTTTCACCCGAGATCCAGGCGATGCTGCCGCGCGGCATCTCCTATATGTTCATCGGCAAGACTGCAATGTACTCCTCCACGGGCTCACGCCTCCAGGTCATGCTCGATACCTTCAACCTGTATGCGGCCCATCGCTACCTGATGACTGGCGGCGCGGCGCAGGAGGCCTTCGGCGGCCTCCAGAACGCGTGGCTGCAGGGCACGCTCCTCGGCAGCCCGGCCACCTGGAAGGTGCTGGCGAACTCGGTGATGATGACCCCGCTGGTGATCGACTTCACGAACCCGGTGATCGCGGCCATGCTGCCGCCGGAGTTCCCGGATCTGCTGCGGGTCCGGCTCGGCCTTTCCGCCGAGGACTTCAACGGCTTCCCGCAGAAGCGGACCGAGTTGCTGACCGTGCTCGGTCTGGTGGAGAACGCGATGGTTCTCTCCGGCGATATCCACGCCAGCTTCGTGACGGACCATGGAGAGGGGGTCTACGAGTTCACCGGCTCGGCGATATCCTCCTCGTCCTACGCCGAGATGGTACAGAGCGCTATCGCGTCGGACCCGATCCTCGGCCAGATCCCGGGATTGGAGGAACTGCTGGCCCACTTCGACGCGCTGCTCCAGATCTCATCGCTGGATGACGAGCACGTGTCGCCCTCCGACATCGTCTATGCGGACACGGATGTCGACGCCTTCGTCGTGGTCGAAGCAACCGCCGACGCATTCGAGGTCACGATCCACGAGATCTCGACCGAGCACGTTTTCACGAACTTTTACGACGACCCGGACGGCCTCGCGGATCTGTTCACAACCACCACCTTCACTGTCCAGGACGGAGTGCTGACCCCCGGGCCCTAGCCCGCATATCTCACCGGGTGTCTACTGCGGACGGCGAATCGCGGCGTCCCGCCGTACCCGATCAGACGGCCGGCGGCCGCCACACGGTGCGGGCGCGCGCGACCTCGACACCGTCCTCCGTCCGCACCAGCTGATGACGGACCTCATGCGTGTCTCGACCGCTGATGAGTTTGCTGCGCGACAGCACCGTCTGCCCCTGGTGGCACTCGGCGAGAAAATGGATCTCGAGGTCGGTAAGATCGCAGGTGCTCCACACTCGGTCGGGGACCGCTTCGACCGCCCACTCGACGAAGCTGGTGTTGTTGGCGTGCGCCGCCAGATCGACGTCACTGCGGCGCACGGTGAAGGCAAGCTCCCGATCCGGTGGGTCGGGAACCATCAAGGTGGCGGATTTCGTTGGTTTGGTTCCGATTTCGTACTCGTCAAAGCGATCCCAAACCCCACCCGGCAGTCGAATGGGCCGCCGACGCTCGAGGTCCAGCATCAGCCACAGGGTGGAAACCGTGCCGACCTGCTGTCCTTCTTCAGAAAAAAGGGAGAAACACCGCTCTACCAAGAGACGGCTCATGGCCTCGGGCCAGGTCTCGATGGTGATCTCGTCGTCGCCTCGGGGCCACCGCTCCAGGGTGAGGTGGAGACGCGACAGGACCCATGCGGTCCCGCGTTCGAAAAGGATCTCCACCGCGACCCCGAGAAGGCTGGCGTGAGTGGTAGCTACCTCCTGCAGCAGCTTGCAGAGGATGGGAATCTGGAGACGCCCCAACGGGTCAGTCTCGTACGACCGCACCCGGAAACGCTCGCGGTGTGTCGCCTTCATTTTGATCCTCCCTCTCAGAAGGAAAGGTAGAGAGCGACGCTGGCGGCGCCGAACAACGCCAACAGGATGAAACTCAGACGCCCGGTTCGCCTCGACCCGAAGATGACCGCGTAGATTCCCTTCATGAAATTGTTGGCGGCGGCGGCGATCACCACCGCCAGGGCCGCGGTGCCCAGATCGAGGCCGTGGCCGACGTACTGGGTGAGACCGAGGATGAAGGGGTCGACGTCCGCGGCGCCCATGACGGCCGCCATCACCAACACGCCGGTGCCGCCGAAGCGTTCGGCGACGATTCTCGTCACCACCAGCACGACCAGGAAGATTCCGGCAAAGGTGAAGGCCGACGTCATCTCGAGCGGGTTACCGGCCGGTCGCTGCTCGGCATCGACCTCGCAGACCGTGTCGGCTGAGGTGCGTCTGGCGAGGACCGCACCGACCCCGATGCCCAGGATCCCCAGGCCCCAGAAGAGGAATGAGAGCTTGTGGGCAAGGGGCGGAGCGAAGAGCAGCAGCAGGATCCATAGGCGCAAGTACATCACGCCGGTGGCGGCGACGATGGCGCCGGCAAAGCCCTCAGCACATGGCTCGCGCGTCTTTGACTGTCGGGCCAGGACCACCGTGGTCACCGTGGACGAGTAGGCGCCGCCAAGCAACCCGGCGAGAATCAGCCCCCGGTCCTCGCCGAGGCGCAGCCGCAGGAGATAGCTGAGGTACGACACCCCGCTCACCGCGACCACCACCAGCCAGATTTTGAAGGGGTTGATTTCGAAAGCGGTGAAGGCGTGGTTCGGAACCACCGGGAGAATCACTCCGGTGAGCAGGAGGAAGCGGACCAGGGTGCGGAGCTCGCGCCTCGGCAGCTTGCTCGCCAGTCCCTCCAACCGGCGCTTTTCCTGCAGCAGGATGACGGCAACAACCCCCGCAGCGATGGCGATCCAATAGAGCTCTTTGGCGGCGCAGGCGCCGAGGGTGATCGTGAGTAGCGCCGCGGCCTCGGTGGTGATGCCCACCTCGCCCCTGCCGATGTTGGCCCAATGGGAGATCGCGAGAAGGGCGCCGAGAACCATAAGACCGGAGGCAAAGGGCAACGTGGATTCCGGGAAGGCGACGACCAGGAGGAAACCGCCGAGACCCATGATCGGGAAGGTCCGCACACCGCCGATCCCCTCGGGCTCGTGCTCCTCACGCTCGAAGCCGATGAGCAGCGACAGCGCTAGGGTCAGGACGAAGCCGACTAGCTCGGGGGGGAGGGTGGAGATGAGGGTATCCACGCTAACAGTTTAGCGTTCCCGTGTTTTCGGTCGCTCTCGTGCACGATGTATTGACGGGTGCTTCCGATTTCAGCGTGACCTTCTGTCGTCGCGCTCCCCGAGAGTGCCCCCTTTCACGATGTTGGGACTCGGAGGTTCGCGTGGCTGTGGCGAGGGTGTTCCCAACATCGTGATAGACGGCACGTCCGGTCATCGCGCCTAAGCGCGGGTATCACGCTTCAACACCCTTGGTCGCATCCCCGCGTCGACAAATTCGAAATTCGAAATCCGAAATCAACTATCGCCTA